>JAZURH010000121.1:0-4552 GCA_045606125.1 Lentisphaeria bacterium
ACCGCTTGGCCTCCGACTTCATGTGCCTCCGCATCCTCCCTTTTCATGTAATGGGAATCATTGGTGCATACCAGTGGGATCCCCATTTCCCTGGCGGCCTCCTTGAGTTTAGGAAGGACCATCTTATCCTCCTCAAGGCCATGGTCCTGAAGTTCTATGAAAAAATTATCCCTGCCGAAAATGTCCACATATTCCCGGATGGCATCCTTTGCCGCATCATCCTTTCCACGCAGGAACATTGCTGCCACTTCCCCACCGAGACAGGCAGACAGGGCGATTATGCCCTTGCTGTACTTCCTGAGCATTTCCTTGTCCACCCGGGGATGATAATAATACCCCTTAAGCCAGGCCTCCTCATTTAGATGGCACATGTTTATATAGCCCTCATAAGTCTCAGCCAAGCAGACCAGATGGAAGCCGCGTATGTCCTGAACACTGGAATCCTTGTCGGTATGGCTTCCCGGTGCAACATAAAACTCGCAACCGAATATGGGCTTTACTCCTTTCTTGGCGCAGCATTCCTTGATTTCCATGCAGGCTGACATATTGCCATGGTCCGTACACGCCACTGCCGGACATCCGAATTCAGCTGCCTGACTGACTATGGACGAGCATTTAGCCGCCCCGTCAAGCAGGCTGTAGTCAGTATGGACATGCAAATGCACAAATGGTATGGACACGATGAACCTCCGGTTAATACTGCATTCCGGGCAAGCACAAAATAATAAGGCATTACGCCGGATATGCAAGCCATCAAAGCCCGCTTTTCACGGAAAACAGGATATTTCAGGAATTGCTACTCTTGCCCAGACTGGTGCCGGTGGAAGCATCTGTAATCTGGAACTCCTCCACATGGAACATTGCATCCGCCTCTATCAATATTTTTGTGCGGTTTTCCTTTTCAATCGCAGCAAACAGTTTCCTGTCCTCATTTTTCAGGCGCTCAATATTCCGGGGATGGACATAAACTGTAATATTGGCATAATGCTTCCTGCCCAGTATCTCGTTCAGCTTGCGCTGTATATCCACGCTCATACTGGTAGAGGATTTCACCAGACCACGCCCCTTGCAGTATGGGCAATTGTCGAACATGGTGCTTTCAAGGCTTTCATTCTCTCTCTGCCTTGTCATTTCAAGCAGACCCAGAGGTGATATCTGGCATACTCTTGTACGGGCCCGATCTTCAGAAAGCTTGGCCTTAAGAGCCTTGTAGACGGTCATCTGATCCTTCTTCTGCCGCATATCAATCAGGTCAAGAACCACTAATCCCCCCACATTTCGCAGACGAAGCTGTCTTGCAATCTCATCCACTGCCTCCAGATTTGTTGCAAGAATTGTCTCAGGCTGATCCTTCCCTGCCCTGTTCTTGCCTGTATTGACATCTATGGCGATAAGTGCTTCAGTCTCATCTATGCAAATGTATCCTCCACCCGGGAGATTCACCTTGCGGTTGAATATGGAGAGCAGCTGCTGGGAAAGACCGTATTTATTGAATATGGGAGTGGGATTGGTATACATCTTCACCCGCACAGAAGTCATATTGTAGCGCTGCATTAATTCATTGGCCCTCTTGAAGACTTCCTCGGAATCAGTCACTATCTCATCAACATCCTCAGTCAAACAATCCCTTAGTGCCCTTTCCTCCAGAGCCGGCTCCCTGTAAACGCACACCGGTGCCTTTTTTTCCTGGACACCTTTCCCCGCCGTCCAACTGTCCAGCAGGAAATCCAAGTCACGCTGCACGTGCTCCGTCTTGCATCCGGCAGCAACTGTGCGGCATATCAAACCCATGCCCTTAGGCAGCACCAGTGAACGAAGCATTTTACGGAGTCTCTCCCGCTCCGCTTTTTCCTCAACGCGCTTGGAAACTCCGAGATGAGTGGAATTGGGAAGAAATACCAAATATCTTCCTGGAATGCTTAAATTGGTAGTCACCCTGGCGCCCTTTGTGCCTATCGGTCCCTTGGTCACCTGAACAAGTATTTCCTGCCCCGGCTTGAAAAGATTGGGTATATCATCCACCGTAGGCGCAGGCTTTGCCGGTTTCTGGGGCTTTTTACGTGGCTGACGCGGCGGAGGCTGCTGCTTTACCTGAACCTGAAGCGGTTCCTCCTGAATAGGCTGTTCCTTTTGCACCGGCTTTGATTCATTTACAGTCTTACGCCCGAAAAGACTGCAGAGTCTGGAAAAGAAACTGGGAGTTCCTGAAGAATTACCTTCAACGGACCCGGGAGCCGGAGCCTCCTGTCCACGCCCCTGACGGCGGGAAGACTGCTGCGCTTGAGGCTGCTTTTTCTGCTGTTCGCGAAGCTGCTGTTTTTTCTGCTGTTCCTGAGGCAGCTGGGCTTTCTGCTGGCGCTGGTACTGTCCACGCTGCGGTTTGGGAGCCTGTGGCTGCTCTTCATCCTGTTCCTCTTCCTCAAGCTCCCCATCTCCTTCAAGCATGTCCTGAGTTGCGGGAAGCATGTCCCAATAATGAAGAAAAGCGTTTTTCCCCACACCGATATCAACAAAAGCGGCCTGGAGGGAAGGCTCAAGATTACGTATTACACCCTTATATATGGAACCGACCATCTGGTCTCTGGACTTGCGTTCCATGAAAAAATCCTGAAGAACGCCATCAACAACAACAGCGACACGCGTCTGCATTTCCTCGCTGTTTATAAGAATCTGCTTCATAGAAAAAATTACTCTCCGGATATAAAGTCGCACATTCTGGAGCGTTCCGGCGGTATTGGCGCACCGCGTAAGTATTCACATGCTGCCATTTCCTTGCGACCTTCCGGTATAAGTCTCTGAATCCGCAACGCCCCTTCACCACATGCAATTATGATGCCCTGCGCGCCGAATGCAAGTATATCGCCCGGACGGCTTCCCTTGCAATTGAGCTCCATTGAAGTCGCTTCAGTTATCTTGACTACGCGGGATGTTCCGTTACGTGACGGGATCCTGGCGCGCACGCTTGGCCATGGGCTGTATGCGCGTATCATATTGACTATCTGTCCGGCGTCGCGGTTCCACTCCACAATGCCGTCTTCCTTGTTGACTTTCTTAACATACGAGACACCTTCCTCCGGCTGCGGGACAGGTTTAAGCCCGCAGCAGGCGATGTCATGAATAACCTGGCCTATATGCAGACCGGCAAGCTCGCCAATGCGCTCCTCAAGGCTGGCCGCATTGTCGTCTTCCTTTATTTCCAGTTCAAATGCCCTATATGCTCCGCCCGTATCAAGCCCGGCGTCCATTTCCATGAATGTAACCCCCGTGACTCTATCCCCGTTGAGAAGAGCCGATATGACAGGAGCCGCGCCCCGGTACTTTGGCAGCAGGGACGCATGAACATTCAGGCAGCCATACTTCGGCAGTTCAAGCAATGTTGTTTTCAGCAACTGACCAAATGAAGCAACAACAAGAATCTCCGCACCGGAAGATCTGAACCGCTCGTAGAATTCCTCGTTGTTCACTGAGGCCAGACCATCCACCTGTATTCCATTGGCTTCACAGTACTTGATAAGCGGAGTGGTCATAGTGCGCACCGGTCCCCTGGCAGACTTTAATGCTTTCCGCTGGGAGCCTATACCAACAACTTCAACCAGGTCGGAACGAAGCAAACCGCACAGCACAGGAACACTGATGCTGCCCGAACCAAGATAATATGTCTTTATGCGTCTTTCCGACATGTTTCTGATAATGACACTGTTAATAAAAAAAAGAAAACAAGCCCTAATATAACGCAAATAACTTTTTTTTATAGGGCAAAAAACTGATTATTAACAATAGGATTGAAACTTGATATATTTTTGAACATTTTCCCTGTTTGCATATTTTCACATACTTGCAAAATCCGAAAAAATGTTCAATCCCGATTCCCGGCGATAAAAGGATTATCCTGAGTGAAATCCGGTGCAAATCCATCATCGCCATTATCCATCTGCACGAACATCCTTGTAAATCCCAGTTCCTCCGCATATTCGCACACCAGAGCATACTCATTTTCAGTGACTTTCCTGTCAAGCATGCCGCGTTTTCCGCACTCCGGCATGGGCATGAACTGGCTCATAATGGATATGGGAAGCATGGGGCCGAAACATTTATAAAGCATGTCAAGAGCCAGAATACTGTTGTCAATATGCCCGGGAAGGACAAGATGCCTGACAATAGTCCCCCTGGATGCAACTATTGCCCCCGTGTCGTCCCACGGACGCAGAAATCCGGTGCGGTCAACCATTTCCCCGATGGCAGCCAGGGCATATTCACCGTAATTCTCCGCATTCATGCACATTCCTGCCAATTCCCTGTCCGCAAACTTGAAATCCGGCATGAAAACATCTATTATTTCAGCGGCTTCTGCAATACACTCCTTTCTGGCGTATCCTGAGCTGTTCCAGAGAAACGGAAGCGTGTTGCCTTCCTCCCGCAAGACACGGCATGCAGCCAGTATGGAAGGCATATAGTGCTCAGGCGTAACAAAATTAAGATTATGCACACCAGCAGCAGACAGGTTCCGCAATGCATCCACAAATTCTTCAAAGCCATATGCCTTTCCAACTCC
>JAZURH010000122.1:0-7371 GCA_045606125.1 Lentisphaeria bacterium
CAGTTTGACAGAATAGGAAGTTCCGGACCCCATTGCTTCAACGACATGGACATGCTTACAGTGGGGATGTACGGCAAGGGCAATGTAGGGGCTGACGGATGCAGTTTTGAGGATTATAGAATGCAGTTTGCATTGTGGTGCATGATGGGAAGCCCTCTGATACTGGGATGTGATCTGCGCAAACTTGACAGATCCACTCTTGAACTTGTCAAAAACCGGGAACTTATCTCCATAAATCAGGATGCAGAGGCCCGTCCGCCCTTTGTTCCATACAAGGGCAATGTGAACGGTGGCGCAGTGACATTGGCAAAGCTTCTTTCAGGCGGCCGAATGGCCCTTGCTCTTTTCAATTTCCGTGATTTTGACTTGAATGTACCCATAATGTTTGAGAGCATAGGTTTTCCTGTTCATTCAGGATACGGTCTTGCTCTTCGTGATGTGTTTACGGGTGAAGACATTGGTGTCAGGCGCGAGATACTTGAGTTCTGTCTAAAACCCCATGAGTGCCGTGTCTTTATTGCAGAGCCGGTAAGAGATTGACAAAGTTTAAATATTTACAGCAACGCCAAACGGAGGTATAGACATGAACAGACGCAATTTGGAAAAACAGTTTACATTGATAGAACTTCTTGTCGTCATAGCCATTATAGCAATTTTGGCGGCCATGCTTCTTCCGGCTCTTTCCAAGGCCAGAGATTCAGCAAGAACCATAAGCTGCGCCAACAACCTGAAACAGCTGGGAACAGGCTATCATATATATGTGGATGACAATGAAGGGTGGCTGCTTCCCGCACAGATGACCAAAAGCCCCAATACAGTACAGAATGAAGATGGAAATGGGAAGTTCTGGCCCTGGCATCTGGGGGAATACGTAGGCGAGGGACAGCTGACAAAGACAAACCAGCTTACAAAGAACGGCCCCTTCATCTGTCCTGCATTTGCGGACAGAAAACCCTACAGCGGCTACGGCGCAAATACGGTCTGGGAGCATAACCGCCCGGATTACGGCGTGATTTTCTACGGTACCGGAGGCAATCCGGGATATGCGGGTGAAGTAAAGAAGATCGGACTTGTTAAAAAGCCCGCTGGAATCTTCCTTTACGGTGATGCCGATTCAACGGATTTCGGCGGCCACGGCGGGCATCACAGCATTTATCGCCATGCGAAGGTCGGATTCAGGCACAAGACAAATGCCAATGCTAATTTCCTCTATGTGGACGGGCATGTTGAGTGCATTACAAAGCTTAGCCTTAAATATCCCGAAGCAAGTGGGAACTATGTTGCCCCATGGGGAAATATATAAGTATTATAAAAGGATCAGGAAATGTTCAGGAAAATAGTTATTTCGATATTGTTTGCTTTTGCTGCTGTTGTATTCAGCGCAGAAGAATGGGGCATGGAGTCCTCGGTGTTTTTTATGGAACACAAAGGCGGGGATTTTAAGGTGGATGTAAATTTCTCTCATGCCGGATTGAAATATACAAACAAGTCATCCGAGGTAATGACACCTGCTGCCATTGCAACTTTGTATGGTCCCGATGAAAGAATAGCGGATGAATTCTACTGGTATGACAGCGAAGGTGCAAAGAAGGCATTAAAAAACTTCAATATGGCCAACGCCGCTGCCGGAATATGGCAGCTGCGCATTACCGTGGAAAAAAGAAGCAAGATAAGATATGCAGTGAACACTGTTCCTGAAGTCGAGACGGGTATCATGGCTGCCAGATGCTGGATCTGGTATAAGGACACGCTTAGTCTTGGTGAAAGGTATTTCAAGGTGCCGGAAGGGAACAAGGCTCCCCTGAGGCTTTATATGCAGAACTGCACAGCCCGTCTTTATTCGCTGGATGGAAAAGAGATTGCAATGGTCGATAAAGGCAGCAAAAATATTCCGGTAGATGCCGGAAAGGTGTATAAACTGCATATTTCCACCAAGGTGCCCGGATGGAACTGGAACGGAGTAGGTGGTTTCCCGATCATACTGTGCCGTACGCCTGAGTTTGCTGAAAGACTAAATGCCAGTCTTCTTCCGTCTGAAGGTGGCGATGTAGCTCTGGGTGTGCATCAGCGGGCGGAATTGTGGAAAAAGTCCCTTTCCAGGGAAGATCTTGAAGTCAAGATCGCAGACCTGCATCCTTACAGGAAGATGTTCCTTGCTGAACCGGATACAAGGATCCTTTTCGGAACAGTGGGCATGTTCTCCATCATAGAATACCTTCTTGACAGGCAGGACATAGATGTTAACTCTCCCACATTCGGGTTCGCAAAAAGCGATCTTGCACCCCTGTCGTTCCTCTATGCACTGAACAAGCCCTACAATCCCTATTACAAGAACAAGGCACTTCTGAACAGGATAACTCTCGGCTATTTTGACAAGATGACACGGCGCAGGCCCATTCGTGAAAACGGAACGCTTTATGAAACTGATTCAAATTATGCCGGTGCGGACGGTATGCTGATGGTGCCTGAGTGCCTGGCCTTCATGCTTATGAAGGATGATCTTGATCCGGATGCTAAGGAAATATGGCATCAGCTGCTTGATTATCCGGCACGGCGTTTTTTCTGTGACCGGGTAAGCTGTGAAAACCAGTCTGCTCACTGGCCGGTAAAGCAATATCTTCTCTATATGGCAACGGGAAAGGAACTTTACAGGATACTGGCTGAAAATTATGTCAGGGATATGCAGAATATCGAATATGACAGTTTTTTAAGGACCGGATATCTTCAGGAGGCGTACGGACCTGATGCAACATACAACGGCATTTCTACATCGCTGCTGGCATTCTACTGGCATTTTTCAAAAGATCCCAATGTTCTGAAACTTCTTGACAGGGTATACACGCTGCTGAATCATACGGTTGCTCCTGAACCGGGCGGCAGAGTATATGGCGCCAGCGGTTTTTCTCATCGCACCATGGGCGGCTGGTATATCCGGCAGTATGGCGGCGGCACCCGGCTGATGGCAGGTGAGCTGGACAGCGCAGCATGCTGGCACAGAAATGAAAAGCCGGCAAGTCTGACGGGCCATGAACTTGATTTCCTGATTAAATGGTGCAGCGGAAGTGCAAAGAAATACTTTGCCACAAATGACGGCTATGCAAGCAATTTCTCATTTGCACCATTTGCTTCCATCTGGTTTACATTCCCGAAGATCCGGGTTCGCAGCGGGGCGATTTTCCCGGCGGAGGAAAAAGAGAACTTCTCCAGAGCGTTCAACAATGAGTTCTATTTCATGCGCCGCAGCGGATATTATGCAGGAGCTTATACAGGCAGGACATCCGGTAAGTCCGGTGTGTGGATAAAAAACTCAGCCATGTCATCTGCATGGAAGGAAAAGAACGGCGTATTTGTAATGACATCAGGTGGAAGACCGATTTTCTCACCTCTGCAGGGATTGCAGTTGTTCTGGACACCTGAATACGGCATGCTGCTGACTTCCATGAACTGGAATCTCTACACCCATTGGAATGCAAGGCTGGAGGACGACAAGGGTGTTGACTGGCCGGGATATCCGGATACGGTGCATGAGTATGATGAAAATGGAAAAGTGCTTGTAATAAAGGGCAAAATGCGTACCTGCGGTGCAGCGATTGAACGCAGGATAGAGTTTGCAGAGGATTTACTGGCCGTTGATGTCAAGTGCGGAGAGACTGGCGGCAGGAACATGATAGAGCAGCTGCCGTATGTAGTCAAGCCAGGATGCATAGTTGAGTTCAAGGTGTCTGGAGCATGGAAGGCCTCTCCTGAGGGAAAAGTGTCGTCCATTCGCTGGAGCAATGGTTCCGGGGCATCCGTGGAGGCTGTATTTGACAAGGAACGCACAGTGCGTACAGGCAAAGTCTTTGAGGATCAGGGAGTCAGAATAGGAACTTTGGAGATCGTGAGTGATGGTTCCATTTCCTACAAGCTGTCATCCAGTGCCAGATAAAAGGAGTTTTTTATAATGAAAAATATGGAATTAGGCTGGAAGGCCGGAGCATTTTCACTTTCTGAGGAGACATGTTTTCCTCTGCCTGCAGAAATGATTTCCTTTTATGTGTCCGACAGAACGGGTGAAAATGGATTTCCCACCAACGGCACTCTTTTTGAGGATGATAATTTCTGCGGCAGGGATGCTGTAAGCATTTTTGATCCGGTCTATCAGAGAAGCCGCTGCGGTCTGGCTGTGATTCCTGGCAGTGTTTCCTGCTCCTGGCGTTTTGTCAGGGAAGGAGATGCCCGTTATCTGTTCCTGTCTTCAGGTGAATGGACTTTGCGTGAATATGAAGGAAATCAGCCGGATTGGAGTTTGCATGAGTTTACATTCCGCAATCTTCCGGAGGAATCGCCCGAACTGCATCATGCAAGAATACGGGGACTTCTGGATTTCTGCTCCGGTACAAGAACTGCTGATGCCGGTTTTCATTACCAGTCCCCGAATACCATGATAGGAAAAGGCTATCTTGGTGATGGAATACCGGATACATTTTTCCAGTTTATAAGCGTGTATAAGCATCTTTCTGATGAAAGAAAGTCATGGTTCAGGGACCAGTTCAATTGGCTGGGGGCGAATATGCGCTTTGACGGATGCATACCATGGGGAGGATGCATCCATGGAAAACCATATTACAAAGTCTGGAAAAGAGAGGACTGCGGTCTGTTCTTTGACGGAAACGGACTCTGGCTGGATGTAATGCTCAGAATATGCCGGGATGGAAAGGACGTGCAGTTGGACAGAATCGTGCGGGCAGCGGATTTTTATCTGCATTACTTGTCTCCGGACGGGCTACTGGTGGCGGCCGAATCAAAAATGCGCGGATGTGAATGGGCTGATCTTATCCAAAACGGATGGAAGACCGGAATAATAAATGTGGAGGCATTCCATGGTCTCAAGTGCGCCGCAAGAATAATGGAAATCCATAATGAAAGCGAACTTGCTGCACGTTATGACGCAGCTGCGGACAGATTGAAGGCTGCTATCAATCTTCCTGTTGAGGAAGGCGGATTATGGATGGGCAACGGTCTGGCTGACTGGGTGGACATGAATGGCGAGGTGATGAGAACATGGCGCATTGACGCAAATATGCTGGCTATTGTGTGGGATGCACTTACTCCCGAACATGCCGCCGCAGCTTTCGCCTGTTTCAAACAGGGCATAATGGAAAAGAAGTTTCCTGTGCCATTCCCCTATCTGCTGCATGGTTCCTGGGCAGAACCTGTGGACAGGATGCTGGACGGATGCCGTGAGTTCGGCTGCGGGCTTGATGCCATGCCGGGACGCATGGGGGCCGTGTCAGCGGCTGCAGCACGCAAAATGGGTGACGAAGAAGTCGCTGGAGTGATTTACGGGCAGCTTCTGTCTCTGATAAACGGGAGTGAATATCTCTTTGAAAAATATCGCCTTGATGGTGTAGGCTATGGTACGCACTCCTATGTTGAACATGCTGTTTCAATTATTCTGGCAGATGAGTATGCTGCATATTGAAATAGCACAGGAGGTTTGATATGAGCGGTTTTGTGAATATATGCAATAAAAAGGATGCTGATGACAGATATTTCCCTCCTTTGATAGGAAACGGTGATCTTTCAGTCACTATTGACTATGAGGGAAATCAGCCCCAGGTCCCAAAAAACTTCATGACACCTGGTATTTTTCGTGCTGGAAAGCGTTTTTTCATGCCCGGATATCCTCTGATCAATTTTGGGCATGTCATGCAGGGCGGTCCCTGGGGGGAACTTGTTGACTGGCGCCAGACCCTTAATACCGGGGAGGCATATATTCTCTGCGAGCGTGACTATGATACCGGCATACATGCGGAGATGAAGGTGTTCTGCCACGCTGAACAGAACATTATCGCCTTCAGATGCAGTTTTTCCAGAGAGATTGAATATACTTTCCAGTATTCCATTCCTTATCAGCGCAGACTTCAGCTGCATCCTGTTTCAAATTGTGCTATTGCATACAATGCTGATTCCATGTTCGATGACAGCGGCATGATAACTCTTGTGGCGCCGGAAGGTGCAAACAGTTTTCCCCGTCAGGATGGTCTTACTTTCATAGCAAAGGGAAAGAGTTTTGATTTCTTCCTGGTGTTTGACCAGCAGCCCGAAAAACTGGATTTTGATGATCTTCTGGAATCTCACAGGCAGGTATGGCGCAGGTTCTGGGATGAAGGGTATGTAAGACTGCCGGATATTGCTGTGCAGCGCATGTACAATACGGCCCTTTATCATCTGAAGGTGTTTTCAACCAAATGGTCCATTCCAACGGGAATATTTCCACTTCACTGGGAAGGGCGTTATTTCGGTTATGATGAAATGTACTGCTTTGATGCTCTTTTAGGTGGTGGACATCTGGAATTGGCGAAAAAGATCCCGGATTTCAGATATTCCACGCTGGAGCAGCGGTTGGGATATCATAAGGCAACATGTGAAAAAGTGGGTACGGCCGTCTCATTTCCGGTGGAAACCATGGAAAATGGACTTGAAGGTACTCCTCCGGGATTCTGGGAGGGACATATATTCCAGACTGCAAATGCAGGAATATGCGCCGGATGGTATGTAAAGTATTCCGGGGACATGGAATATCTGAAGGAAAAGGCCTATCCTCTTATGAGGGCATGCTCGGAATATTTCCGCCGGGGACATATATACAAAAACGGTGAAAAGACCATAATAGGAAAATGCACGGACCTTGAAAGGCTGGGGGCATTTGTGGAAAATGGTCTTGTGACCACATGCTCAGTTATCGCATTGTTCAGAATGACGGCGGAATATGCGGAAAAACTGAATGCGGACGCCGAACTTGCAGCCGAATTGAAAAAACTGGCAGAAGAACTGTTTGACGGATTGCCGTCCGACGGCGAAAAGTACATTCCTGCACCCGGATACGGACAGCGTTCTATTGCGTCTTATATCGGCACATATCCCTACGGCGTTGTAATGCCGGATAATCCGCTCCAGGAGGCGGCGATAAGTGATGCGGACGACCATTGGGATGATTTTGCGCTCCAGTATGCCTCCGGGCGTGGAAATATGTCCAACTGGTACAAGGGCATAATCGCCAATGCCTATATAAGGGGAGGGCGCTTCAGGGACGCCGCCGCCCTTATATCCAAGGCATCGGAAGTTCTTGGCTGCTTCGGCGAATGTTTTGAAATATACGACTGGAGATACCGTCCATGGTTTACAACTGCTTCCGGTGCGATCATAAGTGCGATAAATTCCATGCTGCTTCTGGATGGAAAGTTCCAGGAAGAAGTGCTTTCCGTATGGCCGGACTTTGAGTTTTGCCTGATGGCTCCCGGTGGAAGCAGGGTCCGCAGAAAGGCCGTTGCCGGAAAAATGGTCGAAACATCTGAGTGATTACTATTTTTCAGAGGCAGTTCTGCA
>JAZURH010000123.1:0-5902 GCA_045606125.1 Lentisphaeria bacterium
GTGATGAAACGGCTGCATCGGTTGTTGAAGATGGACATAAAGTGCTGTCCAGCATAATATCGTCCCAGGTGGCAAAACATGCCGTGTTTGGCGGAGTGGTGCCTGAACTTGCTGCCAGAGAGCATTTGAATAATGTGACACCTGTTGTGGAAGGGGCATTGAAGGAAGCCGGAGTCACCATGGATGACATAGGGGCCGTCGGTGTTACATGCCGTCCCGGTCTTGTCCCTGCTCTTCTTGTGGGCAACGCATACGCTAAAGGGCTGGCAGAAGCCAGAGGCATTCCCATTGTGGGAATAAATCATTTCATAGGGCATATATACGGAGCTTTTATTGAACATCCGGAAATACTTGCCGATGCGGAGAATTTCCCTGTTCTTGCTCTGGTGGTATCCGGTGGACATACAGCCATAGTTGAAATACCTGCCGATGGAAAGGCCCGTATACTTGGCTCCACTTTGGATGATGCCGCAGGCGAAGCGCTGGACAAGGCGGCAAAGGTGATGGGACTTCCCTATCCCGGGGGACCGGTTATAGATAAACTTGCGAGGGAAGGTGATCCCGCTGCATTTGCATTTCCCCGCTCATTGACCGGAGCCGCCGGTAAGGCCGTCAGCCCTGAACACCGTTTCGATTTCAGTTTCAGCGGTGTCAAGACATCTTTGCTGTATGCCATAAAAGGTGAGCCGGATGTTGTGGAAAAGCGTATAAACGATCTGGCTGCCAGCTATCAGGAGGCGGTAGTGGATGTTCTTGACATGAAGTCCAGAGACGCTGCAAAGGCCATAGGCGCAAAAGTTGTATGTCTCTGTGGTGGAGTCGCCTGCAACAGCCGCCTGCGCGAAAAAGTGGCAGCTTCGTGTGAAAAGAGGCGCAGGAAATATATATGCGCGCCTCCAAAGTACTGCACGGATAATGCTGCCATGATAGGCGGCCTGGCCTGGCACTACTTGAAGAACGGGGGGCAGGGCGGTGATTTCGGCATAAATGCCAGACTGCCTGAAACACTGGGTACGATCCCATTTGCCCCAATGGCCGAATAGATGTGACTGACGGGGAGATTGCCGTATTCAGGTATGTTATGACAATTCTGTGGATGCCCCTGCTTGAATCAGAATCACAGGCACTCCTCAAATCTTGCAGTCTGCGCATCCCGTTTCTCCCGGGATAGCGGTTTGCGCTGGAAGTGCATTCTTTCCACATCTATCAGGGACACATTGCCATCGTCGTCAATAAAGAAATGTTCAGGCTTGCAGTCTTTTCCCCAGTCACAGCCTTTTTCCCATAGTTCAGCAAGAGTGTCCATTGCCAGTTTCCTGGCTTTTTGACGCCATTCTTCATTCTTGCTTTCTTTCCAAATGCGGTCCAGCGGACAGCCTTTTACGGGAAGCATGATCATCACTGCCTTGTCCGGCACTATTGCCATGCTTCTTTTAGCCCCTATAAGAATGACTTCCGGCACAGTAAACCCCAGTGAACGCATCCGCTGAAGTTTATTGTATTCCTTTTCAACGGAAGAGCATGGTTTGCTGAATCGTATTATTGCCCGCAGCATGGCTCTTTTGCAGCTTGACTTGTCCTGTTTTATGAATATGCTGCTTCCGTTTTCCATTGTATGCAGCCATGTCCTGCTTCTTCTCTTGTTGCTGAGAAGCTTGACTCCCTCGAAGTCCAGTGCCACATCAAGCGTGGTTATTCCTTCCCGTTCGAGAGCATCTTTCCATTCTTCGGATATTTTCAGGTATGTCATGATATTTTATTCCAGTTTGCAAGGGCGTAGAGCGCCCATATTTTTGAACCATTGTCGATTTTATTTTCAAGGTGGGCATTCACCATGCACCTCACCATTTTTGAATCAAAGTATTCAGGCAGGGAATCCGGCAGTTGAAGTGCAATATCCCTGAGTTCGTTTCTGAACCACCTTGCCAGGGGGATGCCGAAGCCCCGTTTCGGCTGTTTCATCAGAATGGGCGGGAGCATTTTCTCTCCCAATGTCCGCAACGGCTTTTTGGCTGTGAACATGTCTGTTTTGTATTTGCGTGGAAGGGAAAATGCGAATGTCGCCAGGTCAATGTCAAGCAGTGGTGATAATGCTGTGACACCTGACAGGGTCGCCGCAATGCAGTCTTTTCTGGAACCGTCTTCAGGCAGATAAGTGCAAAGGTCTATTCCATTGCACATTTCCGACTGATCATCCGAGCCGAATGCCGCGGCAATTCTTTCCCAATCTTTCTGATAGGATGGACATGGAAGCGAGGGGCAAAGCATGCTGATCTGGCCAGTATTGAATATTTCTTGAAAACTTGCGTAGCATGGTATCTGTTCCATGGTGAACGCTTCGCAGGTCCTGCGCAGCGTCGACAGTTTTGTGCGCCGTTCTTCAGCGCCCGGCAGCATAGCAAGAAGAAACTTTGCAAAGGGTCTTCCGGCTTTTGTAAGTGTGCTGCCCAGTGCATCCCTTATTGCCATGAAGCGGTATCTTTTATAGCCACCGAAGAGTTCGTCCCCTCCGTCTCCGGTCAGCAGTGTTTTCTTATCTTTTGATGCAAATTCCATTACTGAAGTCGAGGCCAGCAGGGATGAGTCTGCAAATGGCTGTCCTGATTTGCTGAGTATTTCACTGAATCTGTGAAAATTCTCCGGAACAGCTTTTATTTTATGGTGTGTAGAATGAACTGCTTCTGCTGCCATGGATGCGATGCCTGATTCATCGTAGGCTTCATCACTGAAATACAGCGTGAAGGAATCCGGAGCTGTATCAAGAAGGCTTGCAGAACAGCACAGAACCAGATTGGAGTCTATGCCTCCCGATAGGAGAACGCCCGGCGTATTGCATTTTGCAAGACAGCGTTTCAGGCTTTGTTTCAGCAAGAACTCTGTTTCTTTGCAGGCTTCTTTGTATGACAGTTCCGTCTTTGGGTAGAATTGCGGTGAAAAGTATTGTTCTTCACGGACTGAACCATCGCATCCTATCAATACGCAGTGTCCGGCCTTTATGCTTCTTATTTCCTTTTTGGCGGTTCTTGGAGAAGGTATGTATCCCAGTGCAAGATAGTCTGAGATGGCCTGCATGTCATCATGCATCCAAGGTTCGATAAGATCGGCTGGTGTGCCTGAAAATCGGACAATATCATCCTTTACAGTATAGTACAACTGTTTCTGCCCCAATGGATCTCTAACAAGAAGCAGTCCCTTTCCCGGAAGTTCTATGCAGGCAGTGAATGGCCCGGATATCTTGCTAAAACCAGAAGTGTTGAATTTTCTGTACAGGGTGAGCAGCACTTTCTCCGGCGAGTTTCCATAAGCATGCAGGTCAGCGTCATTCAGCATGGTTCCGCTGAAATGCGCCCTTTCTGAAATTATGCTTCTTATGGATGTCTGCTTTTGCATTTGAGGTTATTTTGTACTTGATAATTGCTGAATGTGTAAGTTAATGCATAAAACAGAATATGGCAACACAGTAATGAAGATTTGAATATGAATAAAGGAAGTGCGCCGGCAGTGTTTCTTTGCTGCGGCCTTTCGCAATATATGATGCTGTCTGTTGAAAATAAGACTACTTGCATTATAATCGCTCCATTCATGGAAATTGGAGTGACAAATGATTAAAAACGGCATAGATAACAGGGCGGGACTCAGCGTACTAAAGGGAAAAAGGCTGGGCCTTATAACTAATCCTACAGGAGTTGACGGAAAACTGAGGTATACAGCTGATGTACTTGCTGAACAGTTTGATCTTGTTGCCCTGTTCGGCCCGGAACATGGAATACGGGGAGACATGCAGGCCGGGGAAAATACAGATTCCGTACAGGGGAGGGAAAACGGCATTCCGGTTTTCTGTCTGTACGGGCGTACCAAACGGCTGACTGATGATATGCTGGATGGCGTGGAGGCTGTGGTTTATGATATTCAGGACGTGGGGGCCAGGTTCTATACCTATACCTGCACTATGGCGTATGCCATGGAAGAATGTGCCGCAAGGAATATTCCCTTCATTGTCCTTGACAGATATAATCCTATTGGATGCTCTTTGTGTGAAGGGATGCGGATGGACAGGAAACTTGATTCCTTTGTCGGGGCATACGGTCTTACGGCCAGATACGCCATGACTCCCGGAATGCTTGCCCGTTACATAAAGGACAGATATGCGCCAGGATGCAGTCTGGATGTTGTGGAGTGCATTGGATTGCGGAAGGACACAATGTTCCCCGGTTCCGGATTGCAGTGGGTGATGCCGTCCCCCAATATGCCGGCTTTTGAAACGGCTCTTGCCTTTATCGGTACTTGCATTTTCGAGGGGACCAATATTTCAGAGGGGCGTGGGACGACCAGGCCTTTTGAACTTGTTGGAGCACCGTTTCTGGATGCTGCATCACTTGCCGGAACTCTTAACAGCTATAATGTTCCGGGAGTATTATTCCGTGAGGCGCATTTTATTCCGACTTTTCATAAGCATGCCGGTGAATTGTGTCATGGAGTGCAGCTGCATGTGACGGATGCTGCCGCCTTCAGACCGTTTAAGGCGGGGGCACTTTTGTTTCAGGAGATTTGCAGGCAGTCCGGAAGCAGGATGGAATATAATCTTCCTCATTTTGATCGTATTGCCGGCAGTGATGTTCTGCGTCTCAATTGCGAAGATGTGTCTTCTGTGCTTGAAATAGCGGAGCATGAATCGACGGAGTTTTTCAGGGAAACTGAGATTTACAGAGAATATAACTACGGTGCATGAACATGGATGATTTGAATAAAGTGGAGCGCGGCATAAAACTGATGCTTCCCGGAGTTGAGCATTTCGGGGATTTCCGCAAGGTCGTGGAAATAGCGGCTGAATTGGGATACGACTTTGTTATGTTGGAACTTGGCGGCGCAATGGAATACAGGACTCACCCTGAAATCAACGATGGGTGGATAGAATATGCGGCGTTTATGAATGAGTATCCAGGAAAGACACTTGTTGTTCAGAACAGCTGCCGCTGGAGCAAAAACTCCATACATACGGAAAATGGAGGCGGCGGGGTGTTGTCCCGGGAAAAAATCGGGGAACTTCTTGCTATATGCAATGAGGCCGGACTGGAGGTCATCCCGGAAGTGCCTACTTTGTCTCACAGCGATTATATTTTGACACGCCATCCGGAAATGGCGGAAAGGGATGATGACAGGTTCCCGGACACTGCATGTCCGCAAAATGAAAAGTACAGGGAACTGGTAAAGGATATTCTTGGGGAGGTAATAGATCTTTTCCGCCCGAAACGTATAAACATAGGGCATGATGAATGTTATTCTTTAGGCAGATGCCCCAGATGCAAGGGACACAGGCCCCATGAATTGTACGCCAACGACATCAACTGGATGGTGGACTTTCTGGAACAACGTTCCGTAAAGGCCATTATCTGGGGCGAAAAATTGCTGGATGCTCATTTCATGGATGCTGAACCCTGCGGAGGCGCAGAAATTCCGGAAACTCCTGAACTGGAGGGCAGAGCTGCACTTTATCCCTGCGGTGAACTTATCGACAGGCGGGTCGGTATATTTCACTGGTACTGGTCCATAGCCAGGGACAATGAGAAGCGCTATGGTGAATTGGGGCTTGATTTCTGGTTCGGAAATTTGAGTCTGGAGCTGCTTCCCGAAGCTTCAAGGCGCCTGTCTGCTCCTAACTGCAGGGGCTATGTTGTGTCAAACTGGGGGCGTACAGATATGGTGACAATGCAGCGAAACGGAGTGCTGTACAGCATGGTTTACGCTGCATTGGCTACAAATGGGCAGAATGATCCCGATGATTTTGAAAAACTGGATGAATTGACCAGGGACAGGCTTTATGAAATGTTCCATAAGGAGGACAGATACATTGAAGTGGTCCATACGGCGCATACCGGTATTGAATTTGAATATTTTTTTGAAT
>JAZURH010000124.1:0-2740 GCA_045606125.1 Lentisphaeria bacterium
TCTCCTGCTTATCCACAGTAGCTGCTGATACAGATGTATGGTCATAAAGCACTGCTATACCATTGTTTTCGCGCCTGCTTCCACCTACGATATGAGCAAGTCCCCGCCTGATCTCGGCGATCTGGTCCGCAGAAATCATCAAAGCTTCACTGGGTCTCAGATCAGGCATGAATCCCATGCATCCCTCAGAACTGAAACTGTTCTTTCCAGTAGCCATGTACCAGAAGAATCCGTTATAATCATGAAGAAGCATGTACCAGGGAATGCGGCGCATAAACGAATACTGCATATACTGTCCACCATAGGTACCGGCATAAATAGTGCGGTAGCGCACATCCGGTGCATACTTGAGCAATGAACGTGCTATTTCCATCTGCGGCGGATCCTGATATGTGTAAAGATTGAAATATGTAACACTGCGCAGCAGATCATAGAATCCGCAGAATTCAAATGGATCAAGCCTTCCAAATCCATCCGGTCCAAGATAGCATTCCCCGTTCAAGTCGATTTCACGACCGATCTTGACCATCATGCGGAAATATTCCACGAACTTCTGCTCATGGAAACGATTGAACTCAAGCCACATGGGAAGGTCAGCAGGATTTTTGCGGGCTTCCTCCAGATGCTTCGGGGCAGCCTCATCGAAAGAAGACAGCGATGTGCCCAAAGCAGCGTTCATTGCCGCAACATCCTTATAGCGTCCAGGCAGCCATACGCTCCTGAAGTACTTTATGGATTCCTCGTCAAAACTGTTGCCGCCACGGGACTTGTCACTGCCGTCAGTATAGGAATGCACATCGTATTTGCTCCATATTCCGGCAATTTTACGCATATTATCGGCCCTTTCAGCAAGGAACTTTTCATCCCAGATCCGGTTCTTCACCTTCGGAACTCCGGTGGCACGCTTGTCACGAGCGTGATTATAGTGAGGATACATGGGAATACCCATCATCTTGTTGCGCATTATAAGGGGAGCGGCAACTGCGGCATCGCTTCTTGTTATACTGTAGAAGATTCCATCCATACCGGCATTCTCTAACATACTGCGATAGAACAAACCGGACATATAGCACTGCTGGGACTCGGTCCAGGCACCAAAGCTGAAAGCGGGACGCTCCTTGCCCTGCACGGTAAACTCCGCTACGGCCCTCGCTGCATTGCCGGGCAATGAAACCTGCATTTTAAACATACAGCTGTTCAGCGGCGCAGGAGCAGGGAACATGAACGCTGTCATTTTTTCAGTTGCAGGGAAAGACTGCCTGTGAACAAGGCGTCCATCCATATCCTGCACTTCGATTTCCAGTGGAGTTCCTGCCGGAACGCCTTCAAGTGCGATGCGTCCTGATACCGGCTGTCCCGCTCCTGCAATGGCATATCTGTCAAACTCAACGCCTGCTATGCGCGTCGGGCTCTGAATCGAAACAGCTCCTCCCTGCCAACCAGCAAGGCGCCCTTCCCCATCCCTGAACTGAGCAAGCAGGTGATAACGCCCTTCCGGAATGCCGTTTGCCGCAAGAGTCACAGACGCCCTGCCGTCACTTATCTGAGCATTACCGAGAGATTTTCCACCGGGGACATTTCCATTAAACGCAAAGATTTCAACCTTTCCACTTTCCAAACCGGAAACAGAAAGATCGATTTTTGCCCTGCCCTCACGAGGCACAATGACATCATTAAGTAGTTTCTGGTCAGCTATTGCGGCATTACGCCCGGATGCGGCAACAATGGCACGTGCAGTCAAAGACAGATTATGCTCGTATTCCCAGGAATGGTCACAGGCGGATATCCATGGCGTAAAGATCATCTGTGCGGGAATGCTGTTCCAATCAAGACGCATAACGCGCCCCTTTCCGAAAACCACACCCGGCAGTAAAAGTCTGCTTTCACGGCCTTTGGAAAAAACAGTCAGGGGTGAAGTCACTGGAAGCGTGAATCCATGATTCCACTTTTCACGCTTGAAAAGCTGATCAAGCTCTTTGTGCTTTTCTACCCTGACAAGCACAAGTCCCGCTCCGTCTTCATAAACTTTGCGGAGAATCTCATAACGATATTCAGAAGGATACAACTCCCATTTCGTAAGAGCCATTACAATGACATCGTAATCCTTCTTCAATTTTTCATCAAACTGCTCTTCCACATTTTCGGGAGAGAGAGGAGAACCAATGGCAGTCAATCCGCTGAAGGCGTTATGACGCAGAGTCATAAGAGTTGTCACATCAAAATCAAAACGTTCACGGAGTTCCACGCTTTCTCTCTGTCCCCACGATGGGGCAATGACCAGTACCCGCATCTTGTTCCATACGGTCGGACGCCACATATCAAGCTTGGGAGTCTTTACTTCACCGGAAAGGTTTCTGTACTCCTTCAGAAAGGCATCCATGTCAAAATTGGCAGAGGCCGCCATCACGCCCAATGCCATAGCAAGGAAAATAAAAATTGCGATCTTTCTTTTCATGTTCTCTGTTTTCCCGTTTCAGGGCATACGCCCCATATTGCCAATTTTTCTATTACCATTCAAATCTGTCTTCGCCAGCATCCGCACAGGATTATGGGCGTTTGAGCAATTCATCAATGCGCTTGATGTATATCGTATCGTTCCGTGGGAACCTATCCGCAAGCCTCCTCCAGGCAAACATCCATTCCACAACAGCCTGAGAATCTGCCTTGTACCTGAGTTTCTTCCCTTCTGCAAGCCACTTGCGGAAATCAGCCTCACCTTCAGGAGATGCTGATTTAAGGC
>JAZURH010000125.1:0-4159 GCA_045606125.1 Lentisphaeria bacterium
CATGGCTACGATCCGACTTGTAAACCGAAATATTGTTGATATTGCCCTGGTGGTTTTCCACAAACTTTGCCGACTGCACAAACATTCCGCCGGAACCGCAGGCGGGGTCATAAACCCGTCCGTTGTAAGGTTTCAGGAACTCGACCAGCGTTTTCACCACACAGGCTGGCGTGAAAAATTCGCCGCCTTTTTTGCCTTCCTGCTCCGCAAACATAGCAAGGCAGTATTCGTAAGTGCGGCCCAGAATGTCGCGGGTGTCGCCATGATCTTTCATTTTGATATTGGTAAAGAGGTCCACCACATCACCCAGACGGCGTTTGTCCAGTTCCGGGCGGGCAAAGTTCTTCGGCAGGATACCTTTCAGTCGGACATTTTCTTTTTCAATCAGAATCATAGCATCATCAATGGTTCTGCCGATCTCTGGAGTATGAGCCGCCTCTGCGATCTTTGCCCAGCGTGCTTCCGCCGGAACGAAGAACACATTACAGGAGGTGTATTCATCCCGATCTTCGGCGAAATCGGGATCTTCCGCCATAAGTTCATTATAACGAGCTTCGAATTTGTCCGAGATATATTTCAGAAAGATAAGCCCAAGAACCACCTGTTTATATTCCGCAGCGTCCATATTTCCGCGCAAAATACAAGCGGCATCCCAGATTTCCTTCTCAAAACCAATATTCGCAGTGTTTTCTGTCATATTTTATCTCCTTGAGAGTTATTATCTGTCCGTAATATATACTCGTCACCTGGACATCTAATGTCCTCTCTGTTATTTTATATCAATTTTTTTCCGACTATTTTCCTACTACACCTGACTGGAAGACTACCATGCCGATAATCCATTTTAAAGACAAACATTCAGACCAAACACACATCTATATAATCGATAAAATTATGGAACGGCTGTGATTTTACATCACAATTCTCCCAGTCTGTGGAATGCCCTGCAAATATCAGCAACAGATTGCTTTGCGCTGACTGGCGGGACTTCGCTATGTATCACTTTAAGTCTTGGTGCTTTTCGCAGAAGCGGAATAATTTTTTCCCATTGTATAGTACCCAGCCCAGGGGTGAGATGCCTGTCTATTATTCCGTCATTGTCATGAAGGTGGCAATTTACCACATGTGGAAGCATTTTTTCCAGTGCATCATCCTCCCAGAGTGGTTCATCATATCCTGAGTTACTCCAATCTCTTCTTGCACCGGCATCTGGAAGTTTTGCGGCTGCTGAACTTACCAGATGAGCATGTCCGGAATCATAGCAGAAAGCGCAATATGGGGTATCATAGCGTTTTTTCAGTTCAAGAAGTACATCTGGCATACATCCTGCGAACCATATATTCTCCAGACACACAATAACTCCGGCTTTTTCCGCCTCCGGCAAAAGTTCATCAAGCGAAGAAGAAACAAGATCTATCTGTCTTTCCATGGAGAATTTTCCAAGCGCAAAATCGAATCCTGCATGAAATGCCATAGTATCCACTTCAAGTTCGGAAGCGATCCACAGCCCCAGTTTATGCCTTGCCATCATGTGCGGTCTTTTTACAGGATCCGGGCAGTTCAAATCATAGTCAGCATGAAAAGAAACAGAATGTGAATCAAGAAACCTGAGTCCCTCGTCCTTCAGTTCCTTCCTGAGTTTGAACATCAGCGACGGGTCTGCCATTATTCCGCCGAGAACAGGAGCTCCAAGACTTATGTATTCAGCACCGCATGACGCATATTCATGAAGCATGAACGGCCTTGTCTTTTCCGTAAGCTGCCCGTAGTCAAGATAATAGGATACCGGTACCGGAAGCATGTTTTTCTCCCCTTTTTTTTCTGCTCACATTCCATGCACGGAATGACCGCAATTATATATCCATCTCATTGCACATTTCGTGCTCTTTTTAAAATTATATCCTTATAAATGACAATGCAACCGGCAAATACTGTTTTTTGCCACATTGACATGCAGGAAAACTGCTTGAAAAAAATACGATTCATGATTAAAGTACAAAAATCAGAACATCTGACACAGTTGAAACTGCACTCATGGCAAATAATATTCTGATTTTATTCCAAACAGGTAATTTCAGAGAATACTTTCATAACATAAACGGGGAAACTGCCAAATGTCATTTAAAGTCTACGCTTCTTCAGAGTCTTCCGTTCTTCAAGTCGGTATTGAAGAATTACTTTTATACGGCAAAGGGGCATTTACTCGTACAGACACCCGGGACAAGGCAGATATTGTCCTGGAATCAGATAACAGTTCAAAGTTCAATGATTCCTTTTCGCTGAAAAGCGAAAATGGCAGATTATACATCAGAGGATCAAATCCACGAAGTGTGCTGTATGGCATATTTGATTATCTGCGCTACTTCGGATTTGATTTCCTTTACCCGGGAAAAGAAGGAGAGATAATCCCGGAAAACCCGGCATTCACCATTGACGGCTTTGATTGCCAAAGCAGCGCAGACAGACAATTCAGGGGGATAGCCGCTTCACCTAACGCGGACAATCTCCAACAGGGATACGATCTGATACGCTTTCTGGTGCAGAACAAGTATAACATATACTTTATGGAAGGATTTGACACAGAACGCCCGGGAGATAAATATTCAGTCATAGACGGAGTACATCCACTGCAGCATGTAGAGCACAGCCTCAAGGGAAAATCCTGGGAGGAACGCAAAGAAATAGCACTGAAGAAAAAAACAGCAGTGGATTATGCACGGAAATACGGCATGCTGATAGAACGGGGCGGCCATGGATGGAACTACGGAGTGCCCGAACACTATGCGGCACGGCACGGACTTTCACCAGAAGAAGGACGCGATATTCTGCGGGCAAAAGGCAAGGTAAATGAACAGGCGCTTGTGGCAGTATCCACCTGGTTCCAGATATGCCTGTGCAGAGAGGAAATCAGAGAAATATACGCAGAACACATACTGGACTACCTGAGAGCACATCACCATGAAATGGACATTGCGGCAATATGGCTCGGGGACGGCTACGACAACAAATGCCAGTGCGAAGAATGCCTGAAAATGCCTTTCAGCAACTGGTACATGGACATATTCCGCCGGGTGGCGCTCAAGGCACAGAAGGAACTGCCTAATCTGACTCTGGAATGCATCATGTACTTCGAAACCCTGGAACCTCCAACCTCCAATTATCTGGAAGGTCTGGACAATGTAATACTGAATCTGGCTGTCTGGAGGCACTGCTATTTTCACGCTCTGGACGACTGCGAATGCAGGCTTCCCGGGTGGATACCTGACTACAGGAACAACTGTTCCCACGATGATGCCAACGACATGCGCATCATAAACTACGATCACTACACGGCATACGCCGCATGGCGCAAGGTCATCGGAGAGGATTATCCCTGTCTCCTTTTCAACTACATCACGCATCTTCAGGAACCAGACAGGCATTTCATGAGCTATAACATGAAACATTTGACGGCATATTTCAGGGATTTTGATCGTCTGAACATAAACGGTATGGTAGATTGTCAATGCCACTGCTCCTGGGACAAGCCCGCAAACCTGCAACTGTACGGAGCAGGAAGGATGCTCTGGAACAAAAATGACGACGATCCGGAAAAAATAAGAGAGAAACTGTTCTCCATGCTTTTCAGGGAACGCAGCAAAGAAGTAACTGCGTACTGTGACAAAATGCACGATCTTCTCATTTCCTGCGGAAACTATCACCATTCCCTTTACTTCACACCTGAAAAATGCCGTGAACTGAAAGATGGTCTTGAAGCAATGAGACAGGAACTTGAATCACTTGGCGGACTCCCTGAAAACAGAGAGCGTTATTTCCATGATTCACTGGACAATCTGCTGAAATATGTGTATGAGTCACTGCAAAGAAGTGAACAGCAGCCATAAAAACAGGCAAATGTTTTTTCATTGCAGTTCCATAATCTCAATCAGTGTAATAATTGAAAAAAATGATATGTAACGCTTCGTTCAAGAAAATTGTGCGGACATTACAATACAGACAATTATTTGCTGACAATAATACTTTTGATAATCAAATCATGATAGTTTTGAAATTTCCTCAGTTATAAATCATTTTTTACAGCAGCATCTCCGGAATAAAACCTGATATCATCAAAACAACCTAAATATTCAACAATAATTTTTTATGAGTAAAAATTCAG
>JAZURH010000126.1:0-2235 GCA_045606125.1 Lentisphaeria bacterium
CAATAATCACTGGTGGTCCCGGCGTGGGAAAAACTACTGTAGTGCGTCAGATAGCTTCGGCTGCACGCAGCCTGCGCATGAGGGTATATCTTGCCGCACCTACAGGCAGGGCCTCCAAGCGTCTTGCAGAAGCTACAGGACTTGAGGCGTATACGATCCATCGCATGCTGAAGTGGGATTCCAAGGAAAAATCTTTCCTGTTTAACAAGGACAGGCCTCTGGATTGCGATATGATAGTTGTGGATGAGGTGTCCATGCTTGACACACAGCTTGCGGAAAGTCTGTTCAGTGCTATGGCACCCGGAACCAGAGTAGTTCTTGTCGGTGATAAGGACCAGCTGCCTTCCGTTGGTCCCGGTGCTGTGCTTTGTGATCTTATAGGAAGCGGAGTAGTGCCGGTCACTTACCTGATACAGGTCTATCGTCAGGCTGGAAGCAGCCGCATTATAACCAATGCCCATCTTGTGAACAAGTGCCGTATGCCGGAACTTGAGCAGCTTCCATCCGGGGAACTGGGTGATTTTTACTGGATAGAGCAGGATGACCCGGTGAAGGCATCTGAGATGATCGGCAGACTTGTCACTGAACGCATACCGGCTGCATTTGGCTATAATTCCATGAATGATGTTCAGGTATTGACACCTATGAGAAAAGGGGAGTGCGGTACCGGTGAATTGAATGTGACATTGCAGGCTGTTTTAAATCCTCAAGACGGATTCAAGCCCGAAATACGTTATGGAGACAGGCTGTTCCGTCTGGGAGACCGGGTTATGCAGACAGCCAATAATTACGACAAGGGCGTATTTAATGGAGAAATGGGCATAGTCGCCGGGATTGACATGGTGGAAAACAAGTTTACTGTAAACTTCGATTCAGTGACAGTTGAATATCAGCATCTGGAGGCGGACCAGCTTGTCCTTGCCTATGCTGTGACGATCCATAAATCCCAGGGCAGTGAATATCCTGTAGTGGTGATGCCGCTGCTTACACAGCATTTTGTGATGCTTCAGAAAAACCTCGTGTATACGGGAATGACGCGGGCAAAGAAATTACTGGTGATGCTGGGTTCAAGAAAGGCCCTTGGCATTGCTGTCAGAAATAATTCCCCTTCAGCAAGACTGACGAGGCTTGCTGAGAGGATTTCAACCCGGTGAAATAATTGAGTGTGCGGTTCAGGACCGTCATTTCAATTTTGAAACAAATGAAGGAGAAAGTCAAATGCTTTACGGAGAAGAACTCAGAAATCTCATCAATGCGCCTTTGCAGATGATAGACAGGCTGGAATATACGGAGAATGGCGCTTCCGGTTTGCGCCGCATATCAATGAATGAGGCTGTATTCATGGGACATTTTCCCGGAATGCCGGTCCTGCCCGGTGTGCTCCAGGTCGCCGCCATGTCGCAGGCAGCCAAGGCATGCTGGTACAAGGCGCATCCGGCAGTTGAGCCTTGTGTATCTGAACTTTCCCGCATAAAGTTCCGTACACCAGTCACTCCCGGCATGACATTGCGCATAGAATGCTCGATTGTGGAGGATGATGCTTCCCGCATGGCATTCCAGGTGAAGAATTATGTTGGCGATGATCTTGCGTCCTCCGGTAATCTTGTTCTTGTCCCACGTCCGGCAGATTGGTTTGAGCCTCTGGATAATTCCGGTGCAGTACTTCCTGAAGGTGAACTGGTCAGCGCTGTTGAGATCCAGAAGCATATTCCCCATCGTTATCCTTTTATGCTTGTAGATGGCTCATACGGAATGGGAGCGGTTAATGAGGAAACTGGTCTTATTGAAGTGAGGGGATTCCGCAATGTCTGCAGCAATGATATTCTTGTCAGTAACTGCTATCCCGGATATTTTCAGGTCGAGTCAGGCGCGCAGCTCGGATGTCTTTCACTTCTTTCCGTACCGGAAAATCAGGGCAAGATAGGCTTCTTTATGTCAATTGATGAAGCACGCTTTTTCCATGCGGTAACACCGGGGGACAGACTGGATATGTGCATCTCAATTGAAAACAGGGGGCGCTTTGGAATTGCAAATGGAATATTCACTGTTGGAGCAACAAAAGTGACCGAAGCGGTCATAAAGTTTGCAATAGTTGATAAACAGTAAGATTACGTATTAAAATCAAGGTGTGAAAAGATGTTGGCGATGAGGAACAACATTCTTTTCTCACCTTGATTTTATTTGTCGGAAATATAGAGATAATTTCATATTGGTTTTGAAATTGCCTCAAATATA
>JAZURH010000127.1:0-3026 GCA_045606125.1 Lentisphaeria bacterium
GTGGCTGGACATCAGCACTTTCTTCCCCAGCCCATGAATCTCATCGATCAGCCTGCGCTGTTTGGCAACAGCCTCGGCATCGCTCGTCAGCTCAAATTCCTCGTTGGTGAACATATTGCCCGGAATATCCAACAGATCTGCCCCTGCCCGCGCGGCAGCCAGAAGCGCCTTTGCCTTGCACTCGTCATCCTCATCGGCGTACTTGTCGTATCTGCGATAGTCCGTGACGTAGGTGGGATAACCCTGCGCAGCAGAAATGATTCTGCGGAACGTCTCCTCCGTTCTGTTATCCGGCAGCAGATATTCCAGGCGCAGCAAAAATGCATCGGTTCCCAGCTCCCGCATTTCACCACCCAGTATTACATCCGGATCCTGTCTGAGCACATATTTGAGCGCATTTGAAAAGCTCAGCGTGTCCGCATGAAGTTCTCTCTGTTCGACTACTGCAGTCTTGTTTGCATGCACGAACTCAATGGGATCTTCAACCGTGATTATATGGCATGGCCTGGTGCTGTTCACTATGTCCAGCAGGGCGGCCAGCGTGGTGGATTTTCCCGATCCTGTCGGCCCCGTTACAAGGACCAGACCCTGACGCAGATTGGCAAGCTTCAGTACTGTCTCTGGCAGTCCCAGGCTGGAGATATCAGGAAGTTTCGTTGGTATTATGCGCATTGCGGCGGCTACATTTCCCCTTTGATGGAAACCGTTTACGCGAAAACGGTGTTCTTCCGCCGGATTGCCGGAAATTCCTCTTACTGACAAGGCAAAATCAAGTTCATGTTTTTCCTCAAATAGCGCTTTTTGAGAAGCATTCAGCACACTGTACAGGAGTTTGCGCGTGTCGGCGCCGGTAAGGACAGGCATGTCAAAGGACCGCAGGTTTCCGTCAAGGCGTATTACCGGCGGCGAACCAGAGGTAAGTATCAGGTCTGAAGCACCGTAGTGGATTGCATCTCCAAGAAGCTTTTTTATGCTCAGTCCCTTGTCCGGATCTGATGAATAGTTTCTGAACATGTCCACGCCGGTTTCCATTCCCTTGACCATAAGTTCCAGTTCGTCCGCATTTGTCGCATGTAGAAGCGCAGTATCCATGTCAATAGCGCCGTCCCTGTACAGTTTGTAAATGGACTGGCAGAAGGAGGTCATGCCGTCCTGCCCGCCTGCTTTTATTACCTCGTACAGGCTGTCTGTATTGCGTGAAGCGATCATTTTCTGCACGGTGGGCGTGTTGTACAGTATTTCGAATGCAGGAACGCGCCCGTTTCCGGAGGCCGTTGGCAGAAGTCTCTGGGCGACTACTGCTTTCAGAGTGTATGAAAGATCAAGCGCCAACTGGTTGCGCTGCTCTTCGCTGAAGAATCCGAATATACGCTCTATTGTCTGGGCGGCGTCCTGTGTATGCATGGTGGCAGCGACAAGGTGTCCTGTCAAAGCGGCTGAAACTGCAGTTGAAATTGTTTCAGCATCTCTTATTTCGCCTATGAATATCACATCCGGGTTCTGGCGTACCACATGTTTAAGGGCACTTGCAAAGTCCAGGGTGTCCGTTTTCACTTCTCTCTGGGAAATGACGCTCAACTTGTCTTCATGGACAAACTCTATTGGATCTTCTATTGTGACAATGTGTTTGCGCATGTTTGAATTGACATAGTCAAGCATGCATGCAAGTGTGGTCGATTTGCCTGAACTTGTCGCACCTGTTACAAGGATCAGCCCCCGGGGATTAGAGGCTATTTCCAACACGGACCGTGGAATCCCCAGTTTTTCAGGGGCAAGCGTTCCGGTGGATACCCGGCGCACGGCCATGTTCATAAGTCCCCGTTGATATGAAAGGTTCACCCTTATGCGCGTACCATCTATATTGGCTCCGGTGTCCAGGTCCTTTTCTTTTTTTATGGTTTCACGGCTTCCATCGGGCAGGGCATTGGATATGAAAGCGTCGAAATCCTCCCTTGTCACGATGGTTGTGTCCGGAACGGGGACGACAGCCCCGGATACACGCATGGCAGGTATCTTGCCCTCCGTGAAGAACATGTCGGATGCGCCCAGCGCATCCATTTTCCTGCATAGTTCAAATATTGACATTGTTTTGGGACATTGAAGCAGGAATCAGTCTGAATAAATGAAAAGCTGAATCACTTTTGCCGGGGGAACGCCCTGGTCCCATTCCCATTTTCTTGCGTAGATGAGTTCAACCACTGTGTCGCCTCTTCTTCTGGACTTGATTTCGATCTCGGCTATTCCCGGAACGCCGGCTTTTCTCATCTTTCTGGTGGATTCATGGTCTATTGATACATTTACATCATCTTTGTCGTATCTTGCGAACCAGAGGTAACCGGTGGACGGATTTTCCTCAAGGCTGAATTCCAGCTTGTCACCGGGATCAAGATGGTATTGCATCATGTCCGAAACCGCATTGTAACGGTATACTTTCTTTTCCACATATTTCCATGTCCTGTAGTATTCACGGGGCCATGGTCTGGGAAGAGCAAAACCGAAATAACCGGGTCTGTAATCCGGCTTTCTATCCGGCTTTCTGTCGGGCCTTCTGTCTGGCCTTCTGTCCGGCTTTACATTTGGCTTTCTGTCGGGCTTTCTGTCCGGCTTTACATTTGGCCTTCCGTCCGGCTTTTTGTCCGGCTTTACATTTGGCCTTTTGTCCGGCTTTTCCTCTATTGTATTTTTAACTTTCTTTGTAACGCCAGGAGCCTTTATCATCGTTGCGGGGCTTATCTGTCCGGGAGTGATGTAGCTTTTGGGCTGTCTGGGGGCGGACTTTACCCTGACTCCTCTGTCTCTTCTGACTGCGGGGTTTCTCCTGTGTCCTTCACTTTCATAATTATCGTTTCTGCCCCGTTCACGGTTTGAAGGCTCGGCGGACAGCACTACTGCCAGTGCAATGAAAGGAAATATATATTTTATCATTTTAAAACTCCGTCCGTTTTGGGTTTACATTATGTCAGAGATATTAAAAGCTAATGCAAACAGGTATAATTTCAAGATGTATTGCTAATTTTATTTACATG
>JAZURH010000128.1:0-6016 GCA_045606125.1 Lentisphaeria bacterium
TATTGTTATCAACTTTCGGAACGGCTTATTCCGTAAGCGAATGAAAAAACATTTTTTAATGTACTTTAAAAACCATGCAAATACAATACTGCAATTTCAAATTGTTACTGCAGTTAACTGTTTTATCTGTAATTTTCCAATCACAATAAGACAAAATCATTTTTTTAATCACATCAAATCACCTCAATATCCAGCCTAAAAAAACAATGCAGACTTGCTGTAAAAAAAATATGATATACTGTAGAGATAATCTCAAAATTATCATTGAAATTATCTAAATAAAAGGTGATAAAAATGGATTTTATTGATGTACAAGCAGGATTCGGCGGGTTCATACCGGGAAAACGGGAAAACCATACAGCCGATGCTTTAGTTGCAGCTCTGAAACATGCCGGCATTAAAAAGGCCCTGGCACGCATTACGCCGGAAGCAAATGACTTTGACATTGAACGCTCAAATGAGCTTCTATACACACAATGCAAGGCAAACAGGGAGCTTATCCCCTGCCCTGTTGTGGCACCGGACCCGATCGGTGATTTGGGTGGAGAAGAAAAACAGGTACGAGCAGCCATAGAAGCAGGTGCAGGTGCGGCAATTCTCCGTCCCGGACCTGACTGCTGGACAGCAGAGCCATGGGCATGCAGGGACATCATGACGGTCCTGGGACAGCACAGACTCCCTGCATTCACATCTGAACAGCTTATCCCCGTGACACAGTTTGCCCGTCTTGCCGAAGCTTTTCCGGAGACAGTTTTCATCTATTCAGGTCTTAACTATCGCGCTTTACGGACCTATATCCCGATGATGAAGGAGTTTCCCAATATATATCTTTCCACAGGATGCAATTTCAACTTTCACGCCGGCTATCGGCTGATAGCAGACAAAATTGGTCCGGACAGGCTTCTTTTCGGAAGCGGACTTCCGATATCGGAGCCATGCGCCGCCATGAGTGAACTTATCTATTCAGGCCTGGACAAAAAGGACATCACCAAAATCGCATCTGGGAACTTCAATAAACTTATGAAGGGGATACGGAAATGAATGATATAGAACGTCTTCACAAGGGGCTTCCTTTTCCGTTCGAGGCTCTGGACATGCACGGACACATAGGGCGCTGCGCCCATTCTATCCCGGATCTGAATACGGATTCAATGGTTGCAGTCATGGATCGTCTTGGAGTTAAAAGCACTGTTGTCAGCCACATTCAATGCATATCCTGGGATGTAGCCTGGGGCAACGACCAGGTATTCAAGGCCATGACTGATTTTCCCGGCAGGATACTGGGATATGCCTCCATCTTTCCCCAAAGCAAGGATGCGGTGGCGGCCGAAGCGAAAAAGCGCGTAAAACAGGGATTTACCGGATTCAAGATCCACAACAGCAACGGCTTTCCCTATGACGACCCGGCTTATGAACCGGTATGGGAACTGGCAAACCTGCATCACCTGCCCATACTCTATCACACCTGGGGCGAGCCTGAAGTTTTCACTGAAATCCAAAATGTCGCTCTCAAAGCGCCGAATGCCTATATTCTGATGGGGCACAGCACGGCTTCAAAATGGGACCAATACATAGCCTTTGCAAAAAAGATCCCCAATGTCCGCCTGGAGCTATGTACAAGTTTTGCACCAGTCGGTTCAATTGAATATCTGGCTTCAGGAGCAGGGACGGACAAGATCGTGTGGGGAAGTGACTGCAGTTTCTACAGTATTGCACAGCAGTTCGGGCGCATAATAGGCTGCAGTCTTCCGGAAGCGGACAAACGTAAGATTGCCGCTGAAAATGCCAGGGCCATCCTGGATGACAGAAGATAGAATCATAATCTTACGCTGGACAGCGGCATACCCCGCTTGATACCGCAGTACAACAAAGGGCATTGAACAGAAAATAGAGATTTTTAATGCTTACATTGAATCCAATATTTCAAAACGGAGCTGTTTTTCAGCAGAACATAACGATTCCAGTATGGGGAAAGGCATCGCCCGGAGCTATTCTGAAGGCAGAGTTTGCCGGCGTGGAATCCAGCACAAAGGCCCTGCCCTCCGGAAACTTCACTTTAAGGCTGCCTCCTGTAAAGGCCGGCGGTCCATACACACTGAAAATCACAGATATTTCATCCGGTGAAAATGCTGTTGCGGATGATATTCTTGTTGGAGAAGTATGGGTTGCCTCCGGACAATCAAACATGGCGTACCAACTTGGTCCAGCCGCAAAAAACGAAGATAATGTAAACATGCGCAGCATGCAGGCAAAGGAATATTGCGATACAGTAAAGGATCCCTCAAAGATCCGCTTCATTGTCGTTCCGAAAAATGCTTCCGGGCTGGAAGAAGATTCTTTTTCAGGGGAATGGAAATATATGACGGCGGAAAATGCACCGGAAGCATCAGCCGTCGCAGCATGGTTTGCAAAATTCGTCGCAGATCAAACTGATATCCCTGTCGGACTGATTGTTTCATCATGGGGCGGAACATACGCGGAGGCATGGACAAGCAGGAGCGGACTGCTTTCCAATCCGGAAACTGAATCGCTTGTATATAAAACAGATCTGATTTTCCACGATACTGAAGTTTGGAAAAGGGAGTTTTCCGCACCGCCAGTGAAGGAATCATCAAAAGATCCGGGAAACCGCGGTGTGGAATGGGGATGGGCAAAACAGGATTTCGACGATTCATCATGGAATGAGATGCAGATACCAGGAAGCTGGATCAAGCAGAAAATATCAGGAAACGGAGCTATCTGGGCCAGAAAAGAAATCAACATTCCATCTGATTGGGCGGAAAAGGATCTTATCCTGCAGCTGGGGGGAATAGACAAGCAGGACATAACTTATTTCAACGGCGAAAAAATAGGAGAAACCGGCAAGGGCCTGGATACTTCATTCTGGGATACACCACGGGTCTATAAAATACCGGCAAAACTGGTCCATCCAGGAAGAAACACCATTGCAGTACGTGCATATTCCTTTGTTTCAGACGGAGCATTTCTCGGACGGGAAAACAAATACTGCATCCATCCGGAAGGTTCAGATCAGAAAATCAACATATCAGGTGCGTGGAAAGCCGCCGCTGAACTGGATCTTGGAGTATTTTATCCGGCCGGTATCTTTCACGGTCCCGGAAACCCTGATACGCCGGGAATCCTGTTTGACGGCATGATCCGTCCTATACTTCACTATGCCATCAGGGGAGTTGTCTGGTATCAGGGGGAAAACCACACGGGAACTGTTTCCGAAGCACTTGCTTACAAAGAAAAACTTGAAACTCTCATCAGGGATTGGAGATACCATTGGGGACAGGGAGACTTCCCATTCATCCAAACTCAGATTGCAAACTTTTCACCGGATCATGAGACGGCATTCGTCGCTGATTCCAGCTGGGCACTTCTTCGGGATTCTCAGAGGACTGTCTGCAGATCGATGCAGCAAGTCTATATGTGCACAGCAATAGATGCAGGGGAACTGGATGACATTCATCCCCAGGATAAAAAGACGGTCGGCAAACGAATGGCACTCTGCGCATTGCACCATGTCTACAAAATAAACAAAGTGATTCCATCCGGACCGGTTTATGAAGATCATACGATAGAAGGAAATGCCATGCGCATAAACTTCAGCTGTGCCGAAGGCATGACGGTAAATACTGATCTGCCGCAGAGTTTTTATATAGCAGGCGAAGACAGGATATTCCACCCGGCGACATCAGTAAAAGTTGATGGATGCTCCCTTCTGGTCTCCTGTGACAGGGTACATGTTCCATGCGCAGTCCGCTATGCCTGGTCATCCGCTCCTGAATCAACTCTCCGTAACGCAGCCGGACTTCCGGCGTCATCATTCAGGACTGACTGTTGGGATTTTGTATAACCGCCGGGAAATCCCTATTCTTTAGCCATTCTGAACCACGCCGCCAGATTCTGACCGATAAGCTGTTTGCCTCTGTCATTATTATGGATAACATCACGGCTGAACCAGGATGACGGCTGAATGCAGTCAGCAACGATCCGGCATGGAATCGTTGTCACATCCCAGTATGCAATGCCGGTCTGTGCCACAGCATCGCGCTGATAGCTGCGGTCGTAGACCTTGATTCCCTTGCCGTTTATCCAATCTTCACTCCAGTCTTCAGGCTCATCACCTGAACGCCATTTATGCGACAGCGGAGGGCTCATCAGAACAACTTCCGCCCCAATGGCATGACATTGCCCTATCAGAGAAACAAGATTTTTCACACGGTCATCCGGTTTCTGTTCCGGTGCAAGGTGATAATTTGAAATTCCGCCTATCATTACCAGATCAGGTTTCATATCTTCTACATATTCCCTGAAATGTTCAGGAACATGATAGTAAGAAGCTCCAGTGCTGCCGCGGACAGATATGACGAAAGTCAGATCCGCCTTCGGGAAATCCCGCATTACCAGAGATTGAAAGTTTGAGCACCATGTATCGTTTACTATGCTGTCTCCCAGCATAAGAATGCGCCAGGGCTTTCCATTGTTCAAGGCTGCCTTTGTTTTCGGCAAAAGCGCAAAGGCATCATTTGTTGCCTGATAAGTTTTTTGCGGCAGGGATGCGTAAAGCCTGTCACACCAGTCTGCAGCATCTCCAGGAGTTATCTGCTCCATTCTTATATCATGCACAGATGCTCCGCAGTTTGTAACAAAGGATATATCGGCAAATACAGCACGAGGATCAGTAAAAATAACCACATCGTATGAAACATCTTTCTCTGTGGCGTAAAGTGCGCTGTTTATATCCGGCAGTATAGTTTCCGTACTGTCATAAAAATCCACCCACCAATATCCCTGGACTGGTGCCTTTCCTGTAAACTTAAGACGATAGAACGCATTTTTGTCCATCGGCTTGTCCAATTTAAAACGGGGTGACCTGATCCTGCCGCCTGCGCCCTCATGCGCCCTGTCGTATGGAACAGATACCTTATTTTCCCCTTCTGAAGGAAGAAAAGTCCATCCCCCTTCTGCAGTTGGATATCCTGAAAACTCATAAACCGGAGATTTCCGCTCCTTTATTGCATCCATGTTTCTTTCCTGCTGTTGATCAAACAATTAGAACTTTCACATCCTGCGATAGATTTATATTGCAATGACAGGCTTAAATATAGTCATGACCACGATTTTGCAATTGCAATAGTTTATCATCATGGCAAGCGGCTTTCCATTGTCAGCAGAACGCACAGCCAAAACAGCGGCAAAGTCATCCTTGACTGCATCCGGTGACAACCTGTTGCCGCCCACACCTTCGACCGGGGCATTCTGCCAGCATATTTCAGCGGGCACGGCAATTTCCGGAAGCCTGACAGCGCCATCAGTAATTGCCGTAAAAATGCTCTCCAGATACTCCATAAAAGGAAACTGTGATTATTCAGACAATCATTCAATAACTTTTCAAAAAAAAATAAGGTGTATTTTTTAATTGCTACATTTCTTTAAAATACAGAAACTGTTTAATGATAATCATAAATAAATATCTTTCAGCCCCATCATAACTTCCACATTTTCCTGCAAAAATAAATAGCGGACAAAAACAACCTCCGCCATACAGTCTACAGGAACAGATACATATCATGTAAAATGGCAAAAAGCCGCATGCCAGCCCTAATTCTTTCCAGTACTGAAAACAGACCTTCCGCGTTCAGTCGAGGCAGAAAATACGGCATCATACCGGTATTTTTATCCGGCAGCATTCCAATTCAAAGCAGCGTCATTCGCCTGGCGTATCCGAACAGTGCTCTATGCGCTTTCTTGAAAGCATGGCAAAACCGCCTGCAATAAGCTCCCTCTGCACAATTATGTCCTCGGGAACACTCAGGCATACATTGGAAAAATTCCAGATAAGCTTTATTCCACACCTGACAAGTTCATCCGCAACGGACTGGGCATTATGACCCGGCACGCACAATATGGCCATTTCTATTTTTTCCCGCTCCAATATGCCGGGCATCTCAGCCACATCATTGACTATGCGTCCGTAAAGCTCCTTAAAGTCGGATCGTAGCCATGT
>JAZURH010000129.1:0-7930 GCA_045606125.1 Lentisphaeria bacterium
GCGGCAGTGCGGGTTTGCACCCGCACCACAGAACAGAAATGTGCTTTTTATAGCATTTCTATCACGGGTGTTCTTGCCGGAATAGTGTATTTCTTTCCATTGAAAGTACATTCCTGAGTCTTGTCTGTGTAGTTGACCATAATGAGGGCTTTGCGTCCGTCTGGAGCTTCCCAGCAGGAATGCATCACTGCCGGGAGTATGCGTGTTCTCATACTGTGGCTCTGTTCGGTCGTGAAAGTTGCCCTGTGGAGGAAGACTACTTCCACTTCTTCACATTCCAGGGTCTGCGGGTCGAGCATTCTGCCGTCATAAAGGAATTCCCTGTGGTCATAGTAGAAATTGGCAATGCTCTTCATGTAGTCATACACAGGTTTGAACTTTCCTTCGGTATGGCACATCCTGAAGTTGCATACCGTGGGCTGCATTCCCCATATTATTGTGCGCGCCAGTTCAGCGTAGAACTGATAGGGGCATACCTTGTTCCAGTCCTGTTCATTCTTCCATTTGTCCTGGGGGGGCCACAGGGCGTCCCAGCAGGGTATGCCGTCCGGCAGCGCAAAGCTTCCGAACAGTGCGCAGGAGCCGTGATACACAGCGCTGAAAACGGGAACACAGTCTATCCAGTCCTGGGTTCCGTTCCGCTCATGGCTGGGGCAGAGCAGGATATTTGATTCAAACAGATCCATGTAATTTTCATTGCTTGATTCGGAAGAAAGCAGTAGTCCGGGATTTTCCTTCCGTATCTGCTTAACATATTTACGGTATCCCCGCAGGTGATAATTGCCACCGCCTGGCGCATGCTTGTGAGCCGGATTGTAACATTCGTGTCCCAGGGACATGGTAATCATATCGAGATACACGCCGGGCAGACCGCAGTCTGCCAGTTTTTTCACCATATCCCGTATCATGCCATGAAAAACTGTGCCTTCACCGCAGCAGGTACCCAGTTTGCGCTTCGTGTAGCAGTTGTATTCCACAGCGCGGGGAGTTCCGTTTCTTGTGATGGTAAGGGCCTCTTTTCCGCCATTTTTAAAACTTGGCGCCTCCAGATCCCATGCCACGCCGTTGATATAGACCTGAGTGTATATTTTCTGTTTATTCAGCCTTGCGATGGCCTTTTTGAATGCTTTTTCTCCTTCCCGTGGGGGCCAGTAATGGGGGTAATCAGTATCGTATGGATTTCCATGCCACCAGTACCAGTCCAGAGCCACTGGCACTCCTGCATCGTTCTGAAGTTTTTCAGCTGGAGGTATTACAGTCTCAATTTCACCCCGGTTCCACAGCCACATGGCGATTTCACGCAAGGGATTGTTTTTCAGATGCCTTTTGAATAAAGGAGTAGTCAATGCCCATTCACGGTAATATTGGGATGCCTGATACCAGGTGCCCCTGTACGCTATGACTGTGCTTTTGTAGGTCTGCCCGCCCTTTCTGCGTGTACGGTAGTTGCAGGGCTGATGCTGCACACCGTGGTAGCTGAGATTTTTACCCTGCTTGAACCACCCGTACTTCTTGAGATAGCCTTTTGTATCCCTGTGGTCCACATAAAGGCATTCCTCGTCATCTGCCATTGCCACAGTCAACTGCATTCCTATGAAATTTGCAAGAAGCAGTTTTCCGTCCGGTGCCGTGTCATTAAAGGAATATATCCATCCCTGTTCGTTTCCCACAAGCAGGTGAGCGCATTTTCCGGGGAATGGCATGTCTACTACCGGGAAGTGTATTTCCTCTACAAACAGTTTGCTTGAATTGCCCTGGTATGAAATGCTTCCCTGCCAGCCTTCTCTGAATTTTTCCCATGTTACTGATACAGTGAAATCATCTCCGGCTGCTTCGCATCCTTTCCAGACTATGTTTACGGTGTCCTTCTCCTTTTTGCAGGTGAAGGATTTCATTTGTTCAGGGCCTATTGTTGTGACAGGTTCTTTCAGATCTCCCAATGCAATTGCCCATCCCAGCTTGCGTGGACCGTAATTCAGACGGCCGTATTTGTCTGTAATAGTCATCTGGCTTGTTCCTGTAGTTTATTTATGTAAAGACCGATTTTTGTTGTTTTTTTGTTGTATGCTGCGGTGAATTTACCATTGCATGTTTTCATTTCAAAGAACAGCATCTGAAGTTTCATTCAAAAACAAAACTTTTCAATGGTTTTTCGCAGCCTGTCATCAGGATGTCTACGGTGAGCCGTCCTTTGTCAAACTGTACATACAAGGCAGAAAATCCCGGTTCTCTTTTGTCCGGTCCTGCATTGCAGATTGTCGCAAACGGGACCGGTATGCACTTTCTTGTTTCCGTGCCGTCCGTGAAGAAGCATGTGAAAGTGTCCGAATCAGGTTCTGTATATGATGCTCTGTGCGTATGACCGCATAGCATTACATCGATTTTTGCCATTGGATTCTGGCCGATGAATACTCCATCCAGAAGTCTTTGCATAACTTTGGAATATTTTCCTTCTTCCAGCAATGGCATGTGGGACAGGAGTATTCTTTTTTCCGCAGTAAGGAATGCTTCCGACTGCACTATCTCCTTAAGCCAGGCATTTTCTTCATCGATGTATGGTATATTGAACCGGTTCAGGTAATCCTCACCGCCGTCAACTCCTATAATGCACAGCTTGCCGTGTCTGTACATGAAATACGGATTTCCTTCCGCATGGCCGAAAAGTTCAACATAGCCGGTGGGAAGCAGACCGCGATTTTCATGGTTGCCCCGCAGATTGAACATGGGGCGCCGTGAAACAAAGTCAGTTTGGGCGTCCAGATAACCTTCGAACACGGGAATATCTCCGTTGCTGTTGGTGATCATGTCTCCCATGTTGATGATAAAATCACAATTTTCCATCTGCCTGCATTTTTCTATGAAATTCTTCAGAGTATGCTTTTTGTTGTGCACATCTGTGAATATCAGGAATCTGCAGCTGTCCGCATTGCTGTACGGCGTACGGAAGGAGAGAAAAGAGTTTTCAGGCCGTGTGACGAAATTCGTCCCGTCCGGCATGTAATTTCTTATTCTGTATTCATATTCCGTGTCTGGTTCCAGAAAATCAAGCCTGACCTTGTGCAGTTTTCTGGCTTTGTCCCATACGCCAGCGCTGTAATGGGAATACACCACATTGACATCGTCCTCTCCCTTTTTGCGGTATTCCAGCGCTGCAGGCGAGCCTCCGGCGTTTGCCCAGCCTACAGTCATGGATGTGCAGGAAGGATCATACAGCCAGGGGCCATGTGCAAGTTCATGGGGCGGGGTTGTCTTCAATTCGCAGAGTTCTGCATATTGCCCCCGATTCAACGGTGCATTGGTGAAATGCTGGAATTTTGCCTTGGCCGCAGCATTGTATGAATCGAAGCAAATCTCGCCGAAGCGCGACACGGTCTGGAAATCGGCGCCTACTTCAGCCCATACCTGCTGTTCCGCGGCATGCACTCTGTATCTGCAGATATTGAACAGAGTTGTCATGTTGTTCTGGCGGAACTTTGTGAACGGGATTCGTATTTCCGCAGTCCAGGCATCTTCTCTGATCGCATAGGCAGATTGCCATCCCTTGTCGTCTCCGTCACCGGAATAAATCATTCCTCCGGGGGCAATGGCATACTGGATTATGCAGGGCTGGGGTTCCAATGCCCCCAGGAAAAACTCGATTCTGTCCGTGCCGGCAAAGTTCTTGAAATCATTTCCCGGCTTGATCTTCCCTTTTTCCTCTTTGCAGATCACTCCTATGTAAAGTGCTTCCCCATCATGAAGCAGCCTTACTTCAGTTTCTGCCGTTACCGGAGATCCCTCATGCATGTACAGCTGAAAATCATCAAAGGTATCCGCCTTTTCCCAGTCAGGAGATGTCATTGTTCCGTCAATGGCAGTTTTGTTTTCAATAAACGGCGCCGATATGCACTTCAACATTTTCATTTTTCCTGATTTATCTGTGTTTTTTAAAATGAAGCGATATTAATACGAGTTTCTAAGATGCTTCAATTCAATTGCAGCAGCGACTGAATCCGCATCCGTGTCTCTCCCGGACATGAAAAGAAGTTTTCTTTTTTCTCCGGGCAGAAGCGTGATGCTGTTATCGCTGAACACTCCCGGTATGCCTGTTGCATCCAAAGTCACAAAGAAGGCCGGATAGTCTGTAGTCAGTTCTATTTCAAAGCATTTTTCACTTTGGGCGGTGACTTTTACACTGACATTTGACTCCCTCATGGGCATGGACTTGAACTTGACAGGGAAATAAGTGTTTCTGTGAACACATTTTTTACCATTGCTGACATATTCCGTTGTGATCTCATAGAACAAAGGGCTGTCTTCGGGAAGCAGGGCAAAATCCTTGTGTGTCGCTGCGGCTCCGGCATCGAGTTTCATTTTGTACACTTTGCTGTCATGCAATGTTCCATCACAGTCAAATGCCTGCACATTGACGGTTACATCTGCGTCTGATTTCAAATCACTGCTGGTGCAGAGCACTGTTTTTTTGTTATCTTCCGTAAATACAGTCGAGATTACAGGTGCATAGAATCTCTTTGCATGGTACATCAATTGTTTCCATTTCCCGCCGTATTCAATTGCAGACCATGACACAGTGGGCCAATCGTCATTCAACTGCCAGAATATAGTTCCCATGCAGCGGGGCTTGAGGGAACGCCAGAATTCCGCACCGGTCTTTATGGCAATAGCCTGCTGCACCTGTGAAACATAGATCATGGATTCAAAATCCTTTGGCATGCGGAAATAATTCCCCAGCATATTGAGAATCGGCGTGTTGCCCTTTATGCATTTCTGCCTGTGATCTATGACAGGGGAGAACAGGTTCATTTCGTCTTCAGGACAAAAACTCCTGATCTGCTCTACTGAAGGAAATGCTTCAAAGCCGAACTCTGAACAGAACCTGGGCTTTACGCTGTAGTATGCGGTCATGTCCTTTCCACCATGCCATACTCCCCAGTAGTGCATGTCTCCTTCCGAGTCATTTTTGAAGCAGTCTCCCAGCTGTCCGGGGCCGCCGCATGGAGATGTGGGCCAGAATGCACGCTCCGGATCATGTTCCTCGACAAGCTTGGCGAGCTCACGGTTGAAAATGGAGAAGCTTATATAGTATTTTGTATGATTTTCCAGGGCATTGTGCCATCTCACTGCACCCAGGCATTCATTGTCCCCGCACCACATTGCTATGGAAGAGTGATGGCGCAATCTGCGTATCTGGTAGGACAGTTCGGCGCGTACTTCCTTCAGATACCATTCATCAGCCGGATAGCATGCGCAGCTGAACATGAAATCATGCCATACAAGGATGCCTTTGCGGTCGCAGATATCGTAGAAGCAGTCCCGTTCATATTGTCCGCCGCCCCACAGGCGCACCATGTTCATATTTGCCAGTCTTGCGGATTCCAGCAGATTTTCATATACATCCCTGGTCTGGCGTTCAGGCATTGCATCACAGGGTATCCAGTCTGCTCCCTTGCAGAATACATCAATGCCGTTAACCCTGAAGAACATGGATTTGCCGTAGCTATCCTTTTCATTGACTACTTCTATTTTGCGCAGGCCTATGCTGCAGCATTTTTCTTCACCGCTGTCCGTTGAAGCTGTCAGTTCATAAAGAGGCTGTTCGCCGTAGCCTGCCGGCCACCACAGTTTGGGCCCGGTAACGGTAAATGTATGATTTACCTTGTTGCAACCCTTTTGGAGATTTACTTTTTTGACTGCTGTTTCACCGTTGAATGTGAAAGTCACATTCTCGCTTCCGCTTCTTTCCGCAAACAGCTCCGCCGTTGCTGTGACCTGTACGGTTCCATTTTTGTGCTGCTGGGATGCGTACAGGTAGTCCAGTCTTGCCTTGTTTACGCCATGCAGGCTTATGTTGTCATAGATTCCCGATACCACCAGGGTTATGCCCCAGTCCCATCCGCCGTGGCATGCGACTTTTCTGAGCAGATTTTCCTGGCTGAGCACGCTGTTGCTGGATCCGGAATAGTACATGCTGCATTTTTTTGCGCGTTTTTCGATTTCCGGTTCCACAGGGGCAAAAATGAATGTTATTGAGTTATCTCCCTTTCGCAGCAGTTTTTTCACATCGACTCTTACGACATCAAACATATTTGAGGATTCAAATGCCTTTCTGCCGTTGATCAGGCAGGTGCAAAATGTATCTACCATAGATGTCTCAAGATAGACATTTCTGAATGCCAGCAACTCATTATTCACCTGAAAACTGCGACTGTATTCCCATGTGTATTTTCTGTATTCCTGGACCGATTTTTCATTTGTGGAATAATAGGGATCCGGGATTATTCCGGCATTCAGCAGCGCGGAGTAATTATCCCCCGGCAGGTTGGCGTCTATGGCAGAAAAATTGATCGAATCTGTTTTGAGTTTCCAGAATCCATTGAGAGAGAAATTGTTTTGCATGATTAATATACAGTTATTTTTATCAGTTTGACAAAACGTTGCCTATTCCGTCAAGTATTCCTTTTGTTACGCTTCCACCCGAGGATTTATCTGCGGTTGGCGGGGCTCCATTTTCCATCAGGGTGCCAGGAAGTGTGGGCGTCATAAGCACTTTTCCAGTGCCCCTGTACACATTCAGCAGGCCTTCCCCGTTGGTCATTGAGCCTATGATGCTTTTTGATGAGCGCTCAACTGTAAGTTCCAGTGATGCTGACCAGGCTATTGCCATGTTTCCATCGATCTTAAGGACACTGTTATTCAATTCAAACTCGTACATTTCCTCTTTGGGAACCGGGCTTTCAAGGACGACAGCTCCTTTTCCCGACAACGACAGATTGAATATGCCCTCTCCTGCTCCCAGAAGCGATGATATGTTTTTTCTTGAGACTATTTTTTCTTTCAGGTTGGCGTCACATGCCAGGAATAGGGAATCCTGCAGCACAATTCCCTGTTCACCCCAGTCGGCAAGATCCTCTACTACAATGTATTTGTATGTGGGTTCCAGCATGACATTGCCATAGCCGGAGTACAGCGGCTTGACTATGCTTTCGCCTGTAACCATGCTTTTTATAGCACCTTTGAGAAAACCGCCAATGGCATTCATTCCCGATCCGAGGCCTGTTTCGCAGTCAACATTTCCGGACATCCATTGCATGGCACCGGCCTGCATTTTAACCGCATTCCCATTCAAGTCTATAAGAACCTGGCGCTTGCGGACATTCATTTTGCTCATAAAATATGAGAACATGGCTTCTGCAGGTGCGTTGCTTAAATCCTGCTGATGTTCATATACTGAAAAACATCCGACTTGCTGCAGAAGCTTCATGTTCGGATTATTGCGTATATTGTTTACTTTGACGCCGTTCTGCGGAGAAGTACCATTATTGCCGTTATTCTGAGAATAAATCGGCTGCAGGATTGGTTGGTCATTAACAGGTTTTAATTCAATAGGCTTGTTGATAGTGATTTTATTGTTGCAGAACGGACATTCAGCCTGCTGGCCTTCCCATTCTTCTTCTGCTGTGATCATTTTTCCGCAAAAAGGGCAGGTGAAATTAAAACTCATGGTTGTTTCTCCGGATATGTTTTTAATAAAAAGATGATTTAATCGTAGTATTCTTGAAATTTAGATGCTGTACAAACTGTGATTTACTTTATATGCTCTACTTAGGGTGTGCAATGTCGTCTGTAACTTTTTTTAGCAGCTTTATTATTTTAAACTGATGATTCAGGAATATTTTGACAGGAAAGTCACAGTTCTTTCAAGTTCCGTGATCCATCTTGTTCTTCTGATGTTTTGTGAAATCTTGGCGTGCATAAGGGGAGGGCTCTCTGTTGTAGGATTTGCGGAGTGAAACTTATGCGTGTGTAAAAGGAGTGGAGAAACTGTATATTTTTCAACAGGTGGATCGACATACAACTCTCGCGCGCGAGGGGTGGTGGCGGTCGGGTGGGGGAAACCATCCCCCACCCGACCGCCCTTATAAAATATCCA
>JAZURH010000130.1:0-3315 GCA_045606125.1 Lentisphaeria bacterium
CCTCATGGGAAACAGTCTGCTGTAAAATTATTCCCGTATCAGCTGCAAGCAAATCTTTTGCTGCAGACACAAAACTCTCCAGGCTGGCGGCCAATTCACTGTCCTCAGGAGTTTTTTCATCCACATTGCGCAGATGAGAACTTATTCCCGTCACCCTGTTCCTGTCCGTATCAACTGTGATTTTTACCACTCCCAGACTTTTTGCCAGGGCTCCGGCCTGAACATACCAGGCTTTCTTTCCTATGCGTTGTCCGGGAATCTCACGATGGGAATGTCCGCCCAATATCAAATCAATTTCAGGAAACTTTTCAGCGATTTCATTTACTTCATTTACACCCCGCTTATCCCGGCCTTCAAACCAGGCCTGATGTATGGCCAAAACTATTGCATCCGGTTTGGCATCCATGACTTCCGGCAGAATATGTTTAAGCGCATCCACCGCCATCGTGCATTCAATTTTTGCGAAATCCAAGCCAAGAAGCCAATTTCTGTAATAGGATGCTGACATGCCTATCACTGCAATTCTGGCGCCTTTCCTATTGAATATGCGCCATGCCGGCGGAGTGGTTCCACCTTTTACCTTGAGATTCCCGCAAAGGAGCTTGTCTCCCGCGACTCTGCAATACTCTGCGAACATCTCAACACCATAGTCAAGTTCATGATTACCGGGAACCCACACATCATAAGGAAGGCTCAGAATGGGCCGAAGTCCTGCCATGCCATTTGAAATTGAAGCGGAAATACTACCCTGCACACAATCACCGCAGTCTATTAGAATCGCCTCCGGATCTTTGCTACGCTCATCCTTAATCAATGATGCAAGCTGCAGAAAGCATGGTTTGGGAAACTCGCGTTCAAGCCTGGTCAATGAAGAATGCGTATCCGTCGTCTGAAGAACTGTAACGCATACTTCAGCGGCAAATGCCAATACAGCCGAAAACACCAGCGCAGCAACAAATCTTATTTTCATCTTCTCACCAAATATTCAGATTGCAAAAAAATCCAGGAAAACTACCAGGCGCGCATTGCAGGACGGCTTTCAACTATTTTCTGCTGCTCATCCGTAAGCCCAGCAAGAAAATCAAGTCCGGCAAGTTTCTCTATATCATCAATGCTGCATAAATACTTTCCGTATCTTCCTGCGGCATTCTGGTCCATCATAAATGCCAAAGCATATAACTTGCCACCACGGACGCAAACTATTATCTTGAAAAGTTTTTCAGGAATAGGAAGCCCGCTCTCCGTACGGCGCAGAACATTTCCAAACACAGGTCCGGCAATGACCCATATCTCCCCATAGCGCAGAGCATAATTGCGTATTTCACGCTGTTCAAGATTCTTCCATACTCCCGCATTGAATCCGTGCTTCTGCGGAACTATGTTGCTCAGGACAAATGTTTCATTCTGCGCATCCGGACCATAGCACTTTGCAATAGCATGATTGGGGGCAAGATGCCCACGGTCATATCCGCTTCCTGTATACTCGTCTGAAGTAACTGGCTTTGCCAGGCGCCTGTCCGGCAAAAAAGCAGACGGTCTGTCCCCGGCATCAAACCAATCACCGTCAAAAAGACGATATGCCACCCAGGCAGGAAGGCGCAGATCTTCATCATAGCCCACGGCAAAAGAACCGTTCTTCAAAAGAAGAAGACGCCTGTTGGCCAAAGGCAAGCCGCCGGGAGGAGCGTCAGTATTGCCGGAAAATGAAACAAGAGGTGCATTTGCATCACGCACACTCAATATATCGCTTATCAGCTCAATACAGCTGATTTCGCCCCTATGCTCCAGCCAGGCCAGAAAAACGCGGTTTATCTCCAGACGGGAAGCATGGGGCTGAAAAGCATACCATAGACCACCTGACACCAGAACGATTACAGACACAACAAGGGCTGGAAGGACTTTACGCCTGAACTGGAATATCCCCCGCGAAACTTTTTTATCTTTTTTCTGTCTTGCCATGGTATGTAAACTAAAAAAGCCGCTCCTGTTTCCCCCGAAATCACCATCATGGCAAAACGGAAAACAAGAACGGCCTTCTGTCAAGCATCCCGACTTGCGGGAGCGAGCTGATTATGCCTGAGCTTCTGCAGGAATAATGTTGATCGTGCGCTTGCTCTTGACAAATTCAACGGTTCCATCGCAAAGAGCGAAAACAGTGAAATCACGACCGAGTCCAGCGTTCTTGCCGGGATGGAACTTTGTGCCGCACTGACGCAGAATGATGCTGCCAGCTGTCACAAACTCGCCACCGTATGCCTTAACGCCACGATACTTCGGGTTGCTGTCGCGTCCATTACGACTTGAAGACTGTCCTTTCTTATGTGCCATAATCTCTTTCCTTCCTACTTAAATAGGTCTCTTGTTTGTACAGTGAATTATTGGAGGCAGAATATAGCACATATCAGAGATAAAGCAATCCGACAGCTCACAATTTTACACTATTCAAGGTGAAATTACATACAACAAAATATTTCCGGACCTGGAGAAAAGACAAATCCGGAAATATTACAACAAGTAAGCCGGCTTTACAACAGGTAATTCAGCATTACAAGCGTAAAGAACACGACTGCGCAGGCAGCGCCGGCTACTGCAACTATGGAGCTTACACTCTCAAGCATGCCGGGTGTTCCGTCGTTTAACGGCACAACTTTTTCCGGAACTGCATCCTGTACTTCAGGAGCCTGTTCTTTCATCTTGAGCTGAGAAGCTTCAGGTTTTGCGTCCGCCACTTCTGCTGGCGTTTCAGCAGGTTTATCAGCGGCTCCCGGTTCAAGTCCCGGTGGTATCACCGGTTCAGCCGGCTTTGTTTCCTCGGTCTTCTTAAGCTTCAATCCCAATTTCTTCGGTGCTGCATCACCAGATGCTTCAGGAGCCTTCGCTGGAGTGGCAAGCTTTACTGTTGCAGCCGGACCTGCTGGAGCGGCGGCAGGAGCAGATGGCGCGACCACCGGGGCAGATGCGGCTGCACTTGCCTCTTCTCTTGAGGGAGCAGCCGCTCCGACACGGGGACGGGGCATTGCGACAACGGTGGCAGAAAGATCTGGCTTCGGCTTAACCGGTGCGGCCTCCTGCTGAGCAGGCTTTTCGCCAGCCGGAGCAACTTTCAGCTTGGGAATGGCAGCTGCTGTTGCGGCAAGATTAGGCTTAGGCGCCATGGGGGCAGCTTCTGCGGCAGGAGCGGCGGGCGGCGGAACCTGCATAGTAGCAGAAGGTGCGGCCTGGGGTTCAGCTTTCAAAGTCAATTTAGGTGAAGTTTCTCCGCCGGCGGGCTCTCCGCTTCCGGGGGATGTCACCTTCAGTTTAGGAATAGCAGCG
>JAZURH010000131.1:0-9954 GCA_045606125.1 Lentisphaeria bacterium
CCATAAGACCCATAAGACCCATAAGACCTATGTGACCTATGGAACCATAATGAGCCAGATAGAACTGCATAGAACTAAAAAGCAAAATATTTTGTCAAGATATACTATGCCGGCTTGCCTACAATTGAGAGGATGATATAATATTCCAAATTGACTGAAATCCAGTTTTATTCCTTAAAGGAGAGCAGATATGCTTTTCAAACCACAGAAAGTGACTTTGACCGGAGGCAGCTGCATTGTCCCGGCAAATGTCGCCGCAACAGCCCACGAAAGTTTTACCAGTCCCATCTTCAAGGAATTCTGGGCAGGTTTTACTTTTGGATGGTCTTCTATCGAAATAGCAGCAACAGATGAATACATATTCCGCATTGGCGAAGCGGAAAGTCTGTCCGCCCAAGGTTTTGAATACAGCATAAATGTGGAGTCCGGCGGTATTTGCGTCACTGCGGACAGCAGAGAGGCACTTGCCAGAGGATTCATGACTCTTCTTGACCGCATGAAACCTCTGGACGATAACACAATTGAAATAGAATGCTGCCGCATATTCGACAGCCCCGCAATAGGCAGGCGTTCCGTGCATTTCTGCATTTTCCCGGAAACAGATCTGTGGGAACTGCATCGATTTGTGCGCTTCTGCGGCGCCCTCCGCTACACTCATATCGTGCTTGAGTTCTGGGGCATGCTCAAATATGACTGCCTTGAGGAACTGGCCTGGAGCCACGCCTTCACCAAGGACCAGATACGCCCCATAATACAGGAGGCAAGGGACCTGGGCATGGAAGTCATCCCCATGTTCAACCATTGGGGGCATGCCGCCGCATGCCGCGTAATGCATGGAAAGCATGTTGTGCTCGATCAGAATCCTTCTCTCCAGTCCCTCTTCAGCGAAGACGGCTGGTGCTGGAACATAAAAAGTCCCAGAGTGCGTGCCCTGCACAGGCAGATCAGACATGAACTTATGGAACTTTGCGGACCGGGGGAATATTTCCATGTGGGCTGTGATGAAGCATATCATTTCGTCATGGACAAGGAAAACATGGACCTGATATGCGGTTTCCTTAATGAAATATCAGCAGAACTGCGCGAAGAGGGCCGCCGAATGATCGCATGGGGAGATATGATGCTGTTCAAGCTGCCCCATTTCAACAGCGACAACAAATATATATGCTCTGCAACTTCTGCAGAGGCGTCAGAATACATGATCGCAAATCTTGACAAAAACATAATCATAGCCGACTGGCAGTACTGGATGGCCAAGACGCCTGTTGAAACAGCTCTTATTTTCAAGGAGGCTGGATTCGAATGCTGGCTCTGTCCCTGGGACAGGGGATGTCCGAGCATCGATGCTTGCATTGACACGATCAGAGACCACGCCCTGCCTGGATTCATGCATACAACCTGGCACACTCTCTCCAGCGGCATGCCCTTTGTCAGCTACGCTGCCATTTCGGGATGCGAAAAAGAAAAGACCCTCTACTCTAACACCCGTACTGCGGCACTACTGCGCAAGGTATATCATGTCAAAGGCGACTTTGAAAAGGCCGGCTGGTCCAAAAAGGAAATAAACAGCATAACCTGATTTCACAGCTGCCATACTCAAGGAAAATCAAACAAATCAAACAAATATCCCAGAAAAAGGAAGTATAAAAAATGAAAAAAGTTCTTTGTCTTGTAGTTTCCATAGTCTATTGCATTCTGCTTGCATCCTGCGGCGGAGAAGGCGCTGGTGCCGCCAAAAAGCGCAAAATAGGCATACTTGCACCCGCAGTCACCCACGGATGGGTAGCAGCTGTGGCATATTATGCCGAGCAGCGCTGCAAGGAACTGGAGGCAAACGGAGATTTTGAATACAAACTGCTCACCAGCTCATCGGCAAATGAAATGACAATGCAGCTTGACGACCTTGAGGCCTGGGGAGCTGAAGCCATTGTCGCATATCCACAATGGAAAGGAATGGAAGTACCCATCGGCGGAGCCATCGCACGGGGAATTGATATGGTAAGCTTTGACATTACAATCAAAACGGACGGCATCTACCTTGTCAGCGGAGACAATGAAAGCATGGGCAGGGAAAGTGCAAAATATCTCGTTAAAAAACTGGGCAAAAACGCCACCATCGTCGCCATGGAAGTTCCCTCCTCCGGTTCCATCTCCGAATTGCGCATGAAAGGATTCATGGACACAATCAAAGAAATTGCACCACAAACCAAGGTTCTCAGATACGCCACAAAGTTCACCAGAGAAGACGGTCTGAAGGACTTTGCGGACATTCTTACCGCCAATACAAATATTGACGGTGTGTTTTCAATGGACGATGAACTCTCCATCGGCATCCTGCAGGCCATAAGGGAAGCCGGCAGAACAGACATAAAGGCAGTTACAGGCGGTGGAGGATGCCAGGAATACTTCAAGATGATGACGGAAAACAAGGCTGTTGCCATACAGTCAACACTGTACAGCCCCTCCATGATAATACATGCCATAAATGAGGCATACGACCTTGCCGGCGGAAAGGAAGTCCCGAAAGTGAAAATAATTCCGACAACTGTCGTGGACAGAACGAACTGCGCTAAGTTTCTTGATGCCAACTCACCATATTAAAATAAACTCCGTGAAAAAACATGCTTAAATCACTCGATTATCTTGAGTCTCTTGAGAAGTGGATAAAATCAAGCAAACGGCATTTGCGCCGTCTCCCCCAGGATAAGTCCTGTCTTTCATACGGTCCGGGAGATGATGGTCATTGGTCCCAACAGACAAATAACACGGCTCTGGGAGCTTATGCGGAACTTGCGGTTAACCCGGAAACAAACTTCATCAGAGCCGGATTGTCAAAAGATGAAATGCTGGACACAGCACTGGCACTGTTGAGATTCACTGTAAACGGCCATATATCAGGTGACGGCACCTGCTCAAACGGCAAAAAATGGGGACATTCCTGGATTTCAAATCTGTGCGTGGAACGCATGGCTCATTCCATTGAAAATCTTTACGATTACCTGGAAGACAGGGACAAAGAGGGTCTCAGGAGAATGTTCATCTCCGAAAGCGACTGGCTTCTGGACCAGTATCAGATAGTCGCTGGATTATGCAGCAACAACAAGCCCGAAAGCAATATGTGGAACGGTTCCGTGCTGTGGAGGACCTCGCTCATGTATCCCGATGCCCCCCGGGCAGAAGAATACAGGGAGAAAGGAACGGCTTTCCTGCTGAATGCCTGCTCCATGCCGGATGATGCGGCTTCTGAAGAGCTTTACAGGGGACGCCCCTTGAAAGAATGGCATGTGGGGGCAAACTTCTTCCCCACAGCGGCATGCAATCATCACGGATACATGAATGTTGGCTACATAAATATAACCCTTTCTAATCTGGCAATGCTCCATTTTTCAGGAAAGCACTACGGATGGGAACTGCCGAAAGCCCTCTATCTCCATGCGGAAGAAATCTGGCGCCTGGCAAAGGCATGCGTATTTCCGGACGGACGCCTGCTGCGCATAGGCGGCGACACCAGAGTGCGCTACTGCTACTGCCAGGACTATTCAATCATGGTATGGCTCCTTGCCATGGATCTGTTCGGAGACAGGGAGGCAGAAGCCTATGAAAAAGGATGGCTTGAGACTGTGAAAATGGAACAGGCGACAAATCCTGACGGTTCGTTCATGGGCGGCAGGCTCCATAGCCTGGAAACAATCTCTCCGCTGTACTACACCAGACTTGAAGGAGACAAGGCGGCAAGTCTTTCAATGGCAGCATGCTGGAGAAGGCGTTTCGGTAATCTCACAGAAAACAGCGGCAAAAATGGAGTTCCCATGCTGCAAAGCTGGCATGACGACTACCACGGATCATTCCTTGAACGTTCCGACAGGCGTATCGCTGCCTGGACATGGGAAGCCGCTGAGCCGCCCATGGGACTTTGCCTGCCGACAAATGCCTCGGACATGGCTGAATGGCGATTCAACATGGCAGGTCAGATAATCGGCGTGGGAGCCAGGTCCATAATAAAATCAGAGCAGGTAACCAAAAAGAACTTCGCAGGCGGATTCCTCACCTCAGGCTCTGCCGCATATCAGCTTTACGCACCAGCCGCCGAGGGCGAAAAAAATGACTTCATCGCAAAGAATCATATCGCTTTCGCGACGCTGCCGGATGACGCCACGGTCATTGTGCTGCAATACGCTGAGTCCCTGGACAGATTCTATTTTACCACGATAAAAGGATTCGGTCTGAATATGCCCAATGATATATTCAATGGGGGAAAACGAACACTGGAATGTGAAGGCACGGTTCCCCAGATACTGGCAACGCCCGTCAGATCAAGGGAAAAGATGAACTGCGGCAAATGGCTTAACATTGACGGACAGATGGGCGTATGCTCCTTCAACGGACCGCTTACACTGTTCCGTCCGGAAAGACCACAGATCGCAATAAATCATCCGGAACATGCACTCTTTGAGCGCAGCGGCGGCCAGGGATATGCGGAAGAGATCTGCGCAGGCGAATGCATGGACAAAGATTTCCCGAGAGTATACGAAAAGGGACAGACCCTGTTTGATACGGCATGCGCTGTAAGGATAGGCGTGGATCCACAGGAAACTGCTGTCTGGGCAGAGAACATGCCGAAAGCAGATGTAAGCTGCGATGATATGGAACGCATAAGATATGCTACAGTACATGGCGCAGATGGCAAGGCCTATACCCTTGCCATGAATATCGGGGACAGGGAACTGGAAATAACCGTAAACGGCAAAAAAACTCTGCTCCCTCCGGACGGAGCCGAACTGTTCTTCTGAAACAACCGCATGGCGTCACTAAAAAAAACTGGCAGGATTTTCTGCCCGTTTTTTTTATTGACGCCCTATTTCTCAGTAGGCATCCATTCCGCTTAGCCACCTGTTGAAGTCCTGGAGCGTATGCAGCACCAGGCGGGGATCAGCTGCGGCGGCTTTGTCATCCTGGTCGGTACCATACCCCCATGGGGCATAATGCAGTTTGACATTCTCCAGCCCCTTAGTCTTTTCTATGCGCTGAAGCGTTTCAAGCCTGTCTTCCACAAAATGTACTTCAGCCGGGGAATCAGCAAGAATATCAAGAAGATGCTCTTCCTTCTTTTTCTTGCGGTCCAGTCCAAACAGATATTCTTCCGGAAAATCCACTCCCCTGCTGCGCAGTGATGCAAGAACAAATCTTTCCTGTTTGGTGGTTATGATATACGCCCTGCAGTTGGACCTGAGCAAATTATTAAGGGCATCCAGCACTCCGTCAAAAAAGTCATGCACCGCCAGCCATTCGTCAAGGTCTGTGCGAATCCAATTATCCCTGACCTCGCCGAAAATCCGTATAAGCTCCGCCTTGTCAAGATTATTTTCCCTGAGTATCCGCTCATAATGCATGGCATGATTTGCAGCGATGTCCTTTATGGAAAGTTTTTCCTGAAGCATCTTGGTAAGCAATATGGCGTGATATCCTGTCTCCAGATAGGGGCGGACCTTGCAGAAGGCGTCTATGTCCGCCTTGGAAGGCTTGCTCTTTGGAAAAAGTTCAGGCCAGATGCTTTTCGCCGCCTTCCAGCCGGACATGCCTGTTTCCCGGGCGCTGTCGCATATCACACCGTCAAAATCAAGTGCTACGACTATCTTTTTTTCAACGGCGCCGGACATCTGCGGCATAAGTACCTTAAGAGCCTCCTTGGCCAACATGCGTTCCGCTTCCTTCTGCCTGCTGGCGGTAGTACGGGCAAGTTCGCGGCCGCCCAGAATGACACGCATCTCAAACAAGGGCCTGTGAACCGGACCTGACTTGGATATGATTTCATACTCGGGTATGCCCAGCCTGTGCTCCTGGCACAATTCCTGAAGCGCGCCCTTGGGATTCTCCTCCTGTCGTGTACGGGTAATAATATCCTCCTTTGCAGGAAGCAGTCCAAGACATATCTTCTCTGCCTCGGCATACCCTCCGTCCATATATACCGCTCCCAGATACGCTTCATACAGATCCCCCAGAATGGAAGGCTTGCTGCGTCCGTCAGAAGCATCCTCTCCTCTTCCGAGAAGAACCAGTCTGTCCAGTTCCAGTCGCCGTGCATAGTCAGCCGTTGCTGTTTCATTAGCCAGGAACGCCCTGGTCTTGGTCAGCATCCCCTCGTTATAGTCCGGAAACATATTATACAGATGATCCGTAAGTACAAGTTCCAGAACCGCATCGCCCAGAAACTCCAGCCTCTGGTTGTTCTTCCCCAACTGTGGAAACTCCGTGGAATAGGATGGATGCCTTAAGGCCTCCATCAGAAGCGATTCATCCCTGAAGACATAGCCTGTATTTTCCTGAAGTCTGCGCAAAGCGGCTGCGTGTTCATCTCTTTTAAGATTGTAATTCATGATGTCGTGATTATATTATGGGGTTTCTACAGGATTTGCTGCCACCTCAATTCTGTGCCGGGGTGTGTCGGCTGAATAAAGATGTACAGATAGAGGAGATTTCTAAAGATGTATGAAGCGTCAGATTTGAGGAAGGGACTGAAGATCGAAGTCGATGGCGAACCTTATCTCATCACTGAATTTGACTTCTGCAAGCCGGGTAAGGGACAGGCCCTGTACCGCTGCAAGCTGAAGAACATGATTTCAGGCGGCACCATGGACCGCACTTTCCGTTCAGTCGACAAAATCGACAAACCCGACCTTGAAGAAAAGGACATCTATTTCTCATACGATGACGGCGAAGCCTACATCTTCATGGATGACAACAGCGAAGAGATCCGCGTCCCCGAAGATCTGCTGGGCGACCTGAAGTACTTCCTGGACGATAACATGGAGTGCCATGTTCTCCTGTTCCGTGAAAAGCCAATCGAAATCACCCTTCCCTACTTTGTGGAGAAGAAGATCGTCGAGACAGAACCCGGCGCCAGGGGCGACACTGCCACCAACGTCACCAAGCCTGCCAAGATCGAAAACGGTTACGAGATCGCAGTTCCTCTCTTTGTGAACCAGGGCGATGTCATCCGCATCGATACCCGCACAGGCGAGTATGCAGACCGCGTCAGCAAAGGCTGAAATCCGGTACTGAATATAATGCAGGCGGTCGTCTTTTCAATTTGACGGCCCACGCATAGCGGCAAAACCGCAACATTGTTTACGCAGATTAGGCCATGTGCATAATCTGCGTATTTTGCATAGAAAAACTGTATTACACGGGAAACATGTCCGATATGAACAGCAATTTGAACTATGCCGGGATCAGCGCAGCTGAAGTCTGGAAAAAACTTGAGGAAAAACATGCAGTCATGAAAAAAGCCCATCTGCGCGAGCTTTTCAAGGACTGCGCAAGGGCGGAGAGATTCAGCGTCCGTTTTGAAGATCTGCTTCTTGACTACTCCAAGAATCTGGTGGATGATGAGACCATGGGACTTCTGTTCCAGCTGGCGGAAGCATCCGGAATAGCCGAAGCCAGGGAGGACATGTTCACAGGCGTGAAAATAAACAAAATGGAGAACAGGGCAGTGCTGCATACGGCGCTCCGCAATATGTCAGACAAACCCGTCTTCGTGGATGGAAAGGATGTAATGCCGGATGTTAAAGCAGTCCTTTCACAGATGGCAGCATTTGCGGACAAGGTGCGCAGCGGCGATTGGAAAGGCTTCACAGGGCGCAGGATACGCAATGTCATAAACATTGGCATAGGCGGTTCGGACTTGGGTCCCAAAATGGCATGCGAGGCATTGAAATCCTGGTCATCCCCGGATCTGAATGTGATGTTCGTATCCAATGTGGACGGATTCCACATCTGGGACACTGTCCGTTTTCTGGATGCAGAGGAAACTCTGTTCATAGTGGCCTCCAAGACTTTCACAACCCAGGAGACCATGACCAATGCAGTCAGCGCCAGGGAATGGCTTATATCGAAACTCGGAGACAAGGCGGCAGTCGCCAGGCATTTTGTAGCGGTTTCCACAAATCTGGAGGCAGTCGCAGAATTCGGCATAGATCCGGCCAATGCCTTTGCCTTCTGGGACTGGGTGGGAGGCAGGTACTCCATGTGCTCTGCAGTAGGACTGCCCATAATGGTGGCTGTCGGTCCGGACAACTTCATGGACATGCTTCATGGCTTCCATGCCATGGACGAGCATTTCAGGAATGCTCCCCTTGAAAGCAACATGCCCGTCATCATGGCACTACTCGGTGTCTGGTACAACAACTTCTTCAACGCCCAGACCCACGCCATACTCCCCTACGACCAGCAGATGCACCGCTTTGCGGCGCATCTGCAGCAGGTTGACATGGAAAGCAACGGCAAGTCAACATCCAGGGACGGAGCTCCCGTGCAGGTACAGACAGGCCCTGTAGTCTGGGGCGAGCCGGGCACCAACAGCCAGCACAGTTTTTTCCAGCTGCTTCACCAGGGAACCAAGCTCATTCCAGCGGATTTCATAGGATTCTGCCGCTCGCATACACCTGTTGGAGACCATCACCGCAAGCTAATGGCCAATTTCATCGCCCAGACAGAAGCCCTGGCATTCGGCAGGACAACAGAGGAAGTACTGGCACAAGACAGCTCAATCTCCCCGGAACTGGCGGCACAGAAGACATTCCAGGGAGACAGACCGACAAATACGCTGCTTGCCGACGAGCTGACACCAAGATTGCTGGGAATACTCATGGCTCTTTACGAGCACAAAATATTCGTCCAGGGCATAATTTGGAACATTTACTCATTCGACCAGTGGGGAGTACAGCTGGGAAAGGTGCTGGCATCACGCATTCTGAAAGACATGGCGGAAGGCACCCCGACAGGACATGACTGCTCAACAAACGCCCTGCTTAAAAGGCTTATAGAAAACATTTAATAATGACCGGTTCCGGAAACATATGTCCCGCAGGGGCCATGAGGTATGCGGAGGTGCTTTTCGATCTGTCCCTGGACAGGGGATTTGATTACGAAGTGCCGCCGCACCTTATCGGGAAAGTGCACCCGGGCAGCAGAGTGCGTGTCACCCTGCGCTCCCAGGAACTGTCCGCCTATGTTTTCAGGATGAAGGAAAAAAGCAGTTTTCCCTCGGTAAAGCCAATTATCGCCCTTGAAAATGAAAGACAGCAGATACCCGATTCCCTGCTGAGGCTGGGAGAATGGATAGCCGATTACTACTGCTGCCCCAGGGAACATACTCTGCGCATACTCCTGCCCGCAGTGGTACGGGCTGGAGAAATGAACCACAAGCAGCTCATTTTCGTGTCTCTTGCCGCAAAGGGCCTGATGCGGGACGATGACGACAAGCTTACAACAAGGCAGGCTCAGGTACTGCATGTTCTGCGTAAGAACGGCCCCATGCCACTGAGCGGACTTCTTGAAGAGGCGGAAGTATCATCCTCCGTCGTGTCAACCCTTTGCAGAGATGGATACCTTGTAAAGGAAAAACGGGTACTGGAACGTTCGCCCTTCATGGATGATGTAGTGCAGCCGGAACCCCACAAGGAACTTACCGAACAACAGGCCGCTGCGCTCAAGACAATAAATGCTTCCGTCGAGGCCAGAGATGCCCAGGTTGTGCTTCTAAAGGGAGTGACGGCATCCGGCAAAACGGAAGTCTACCTTCAGGCAATACAGCGCTGCCTTGATCTGGGGCTGGAAGCCATAGTCCTGGTTCCCGAGATATCCCTCACACCCCAGACCTGTGACAGGTTCAGGCGCAGATTCGGAAACATGGTCAGCGTCCTGCACAGCAGTCTGAACGACGGGGAACGATTCGACGAATGGACCAGAATAAACGAGGGACGCTCGAAAATCGCAGTCGGGGCCCGCTCCGCGCTGTTCGCCCCATTCAGAAATCTGGGACTTATCGTTGTGGACGAGGAGCACGAGCAAACCTACAAGCAGGATGAATCACCGCGCTACAACGCCAGGGATGTGGCAGTTGTCCGCGGCAAGATGGAAAAAGCTACTGTACTGCTTGGTTCGGCAACACCT
>JAZURH010000132.1:0-3473 GCA_045606125.1 Lentisphaeria bacterium
ATCTATAGGACCTATAGCTCCCATAAGAATTGTGGGGATTATGTTGCTTATGGGGAATATGAAAGAATAAAATCTATGATAATACAAAGATCTATAAAACGGCTGCAAATAAACTTAAATCAATAACATAAGAAGTTTCAAATCCCCTATAGTGCCAGACAACTATAATGCAGCCTTATTTCCATAAATGCCTGGGATATCTTCTGGAAAGTTCCGTTCTGATCTTTGGATACAATACTTTCCAGAAATTTTCAAGATCATCCGTGATCTGGACAGTTCTGTTATTGGGTGCAAGAATATCAAGAAGTATCTTCACTCGTCCTCCTGCCACACAAGGAGTCGCAGGAAGATCATAAAAATCCTGTATACGGGAACGCCCTTTCGGAGTAGTTCCGGGAGCATACTCAATTTTCATGCGGCGGCCATTGGGCAGCATAAACACCTCAGGAGCCATTTTATCCACAAAACGCTGCTCCTCATATGTCAGCATATTCTTAATTGCGCTGAAGTAATCTTTGTTCTTCAATCCTTTGACAGAAGTTTCACCATGACAAAGTTCCCTGTATGCCGGTGACAAATCAGAATACACATTCAGCTTTTTTTCAGGAAACACTTCCGCCAGCCAGCGAACCCGGGAGATCCATCTGTCAGCGGCATCTGTATTCCATTGAGGTGACAATTTTCCTCGGGACAGCAGTTCAGCCAAAATATCAGAAGCAGCTTCCGGAGACGGATCATTGCGGACCTTCTCCTCAAGTTTAACGCCAAGACAATACAATTCCATACGGCGCAATACCTGCTGCTTGCGTTCATCCCAGAACGCCTCGTCAACATCCTGCCATTCATCCGGAAAGAAATCAAGAAGCCATTCCTCATCCACACCGCTTGTCATTGCCAGCTGTACCTTACCGTTGGCCCCTTCCCTCATTTCAGCTGCCACAAACAATCCGTTTTCACCTACAAATGTTCCGGGCTGAAGTTCACCATGACGCCCACCGGCCAATTCACACAATTCTGAATTACCTATGCGCCGTGCAAGCCTGTCAGGGAATACCTGAAGCATGCATTGCATAAACGCAAGTTCCTTTGACTTACAGGAACCGCATTTCCAGTGTGCTCTTTCCGCACTTGCGACACAATCCCCCGCAATACGCGCCACTTCCCTTGCGGCACTGTGATTAACTCCCAGGGATTGGCAGTATTCCGGAGCAAAATGTCCATCTGCGGCAGCCTTGGCCAGCCAAATCAATGAAAGGAAATCGGATTCAGGCAAATCACCGCTGCCGCGCTTTCTGCGGGGGGCGGCTCCCGGCAGGACAATATTCCTGGCACTTAGCAGCCCAACAGCCCAGGCAGCCAGCTCAAGGCAGCCGCGCCCGCTGCCAAGCCAGAGCAGAAGCGCAAGTCTCGGGTGCGTCGGCATGTTCTGAAGTTTGCGGCCAAGATCGCTTATACCGCCGAAATCAGGTTTCACGGCACCAAGATTCTCAAGGAGCCTTTCAGCAGTCGACACTGACTTATCAGATGGCTTTTCAAGCCAGGGAAAATCATTCGGACAGTCAAAGCCAAAAGCATGGACAGCAAGCACGGCCTCTGCCAGATCAACACGATGTATTTCAGGTACGGTTCTGGAGGGTTTGGCGCTGTGCTCAAGCCATGTCCACAAGCGCCGGCAGGTACCGGCCGCTTCACGCCCGGCCCGTCCGGCTCTCTGATCAGCAGAATCTCTTGCGATAGGCACTGTATCAAGAACATCAACTCCGCGTACTGCATCATACCTTGCCATGCGGGCCAGTCCGCTGTCAATAACATGCCTCACACCCGGTATTGTCAGAGAAGTCTCGGCAATATTCGTTGCCACGATCACCTTGCGTTTCTTGGACGGACGCATCACGCGTCTCTGCTCCTCAGGCGGCAATTCACCATACAACGGCATTATGTCCAGCTCAGAACCGACAGCGAGACGGCTGCAGGCGTCCACTGTGCGCCTTATTTCCCTGGCTCCGGGCATGAATATAAGAATGTCACCGCTTTCGCCGGAGGCTATAAGTTCCTTCAAAGCGGAAGCCGCGGCATCGGCCGGCCCCTCAAGCCTGTCGGCCTGACTGCAGTACGAAACTTTAACATCAAAAAGACGGCCCCGGGAATTTACTATAGGAGCATTGCCAAGAAACGCACTGACAGGCCCTGCATCCATTGTAGCGGACATGACAACCAGCAGCAGATCCTTTCTCAAGCCCATCCTGCTGTGCCATGCCATGGCAAGCCCGAGATCAGTGTTCAAACTGCGCTCATGATATTCATCAAAAACAATAGCGCCGATTCCGGGCATGGTGGGATCGTCAGCAAGCATTCTCGTCAATATACCTTCAGTGACAAAAAGAATGCGGGTATCCATTCCAAAAGCCCTCTCATATCTGGTATGATACCCCACAATTCCGCCCGGTTCGCATCCCATTTCAAAAGCAACTCTTTCGGCAAGCATCCTTGCAGCTATGCGTCTGGGCTGTAGGACCAGAATACGGTCCGTCGTCAAGTCAAGAAGGAATTTTGGCACTTGTGTTGACTTGCCGGAACCTGTAGGCGCCGTAATTATGGCAGACCTGCTTTTAATCAGTGCATCCTGGATTTGAGAACGCACTTCGTATATAGGTAAAAGATCCATTTACGCGTTATAGTCAATATCCGGCAGAATAGGATCGTACCTGGGATGCTCGCATTCAGGCACACGCATTCCTCCGGTACGGTAGATAGATGGAACGCCCTGGCATTTTATTCTCATTACCGGGGCAAAAGCATCATCAAAGCCGACTGGGAGCTGTATTTCAAGGCGCCCGCCGTCCTGCTTGAACTCAAGTTCGCCGAATTGTGCTGTGGAAACTGAAAGAACCCTGTTTTCTATTCCAGTAAGGACATGCCTGCCCTCTGGCTGATAGAACATTATCTGATACAAAGTGTCACCTGAGGCATAGAAAGGACCGGCAGCGTCATGATCACCTCTGTCTCCCGGCATTCTGAGACCGTATGCGTACGGGAGAGCCTCAACGCCGCGCAATATTTCATCCCCTCCATTTCGTATCCATTCACCGACAGTCCTGACTATGCTTGCGCTTTCCTTCGGAATTGCCCCCATTCCATCCGGTCCTATATTCAAAAGCAGATTTCCACGCCCCACCGAGCACTTTATCAGCATATTGATCACCTCTATTGGGCTTTTCCAATTATGATCCTTGCGATGATATCCCCAGTGAGCATTCAAAGTCATGCATGCCTCCCAGGGGCGCCATGGACTGGGGGCGGTAATATGGTTTTCCGGTGTTCCGAAATCACCGGGAAGACAATTTCTCCCATTGAAGATAAGTCCGGGCTGAATACTGAGCAGTTCTTCATTCATCCTTTTTCCCTGCCATTGCTCAGCATTGAAGGGCCACCATCCATCATACCACATAATATCAAAAGGCTTGAACAAAGTC
>JAZURH010000133.1:0-2163 GCA_045606125.1 Lentisphaeria bacterium
CGTGCGGATCAGACACAAGTAACGTACACGCTTCTGGCACCGCTCATTGTTGCTGGTGAAGAGTCGCCAGATGAAACGTCTGTCCGTGACCGCAGTATGGAGCTCACTTTCAGCAAAAAGGATGTTCAGGGTCTCGAAACCCGCGCGGCGTTGCTGCAGCTGACCGAGCGATCTGATGATATGGCTGCCTTTGGCCGTGCGCTTCTGGATACCGCGCTCACCCTGAACACAAAAACGGTATTGCAGTGGTACAAAGAATCCATTCCGTTGTTTAAGGAACTCAAAAGCTCCCGCATCGCCAGCAATCTATCCTGCTGCGCGGCTGGTCTGCGTTTGATTGAAGCCATGCTTGCAAGGCTTGGCCTTTCATGGGGACAGGTTTTCACCATTAGCATGGACTCCTGCATTCGTTACTTGATTTACGGCGTCAAGGAATATTTGCTGGATGGAGGCGACAGCAACAAGACCATTGTTGAGCAGACCATGGAGGTTCTTGACCGAATGGGCCTGACAAACGATGAATTCCGAACCCTGCCAGATGGCAATGCAGCATTCTATGTCAAAGGTTTTTATGACCGGTATACACAGTATCGCCGCGACCATGCAATCACGGGTGAGTGCCTGCCCTATGCACAGTTCATGAAACAGCTTAAAAAATCGGATTTGTATATTGATATGAGGGTGATTCGCTTCGGCGATGACACGCGTCGCGCCGTTGTGCTCAATTATCCGATGCTGTGCAAACGCTGCGACATTGACGGTTTTCTGCATTTCAATACAGAACCCCTGACCGGCCCTTGATGTTACCTGTTACCTAAGTTACCTAAAAAATTATAGGTACACGAAAAGTCTTTTCTTCTCTCTTCTTCATTAACGTATATTCATGTGTTTATAGATACACCTATGCGCACAGGGGTAACGTGGGAAATTGTAACGGAGGCATGGATGGCAGAAAGAGATATTGTGGCCGCCATCCTGCGGCTGCTCAAGAAAACGCCGAACTGCTTCTGCTGGAAGGAACACGGCGGGATGTATGGGACAGCAGGCATCCCGGACATAATCGCCTGCATTAACGGGAGGTTTGTGGCCTTCGAGGTCAAAACCGAAACCGGCAAATTGACAAAGCTCCAAGAGATCACAATACAAAAAATCAAGAATGCAAAAGGACAAGCCTTCAAAGTGACATCGGCGGCAGAAGTGGCCGCCATCCTGAAAGAATTGGAGGGCTAACCCTTATGTATACGACTCGAGATACCGTTGCACACCATTTTCTGAATCGCGCCCGTTCGGCGGAGATGCGGATTGCGTGGAAGCAGTCCCAGCTGGACGGCTTGCGGGACATCGCTACCAACGTAACGCCCACGCTGAGTGATATGCCGAGAAGTTCTTCCCCCAACCCCCAGCGTATGGAAACGCTGATGTGTAAGATTGTGGACATGGAGGACGACATTGCCCGCGATGCAGACGCGCTGGCAGACATCCGCGTAGAAATTGCCCTGCTGATTTGCAAGGTGCCGGATGCGACCCAGCAGCAGATCCTTCGTGAGCGTTATCTGAATTATAAGGCTTGGCGGAATATTATGGACATGACCGGGTACAGCAAGACCTCTATTTTCCGCCACCATGATGCCGCCATCGCGTATCTGAACACGATCATCGCCGCCGATAACGACCTTGTAAAAGTCGGGACATGATGGGACTTCAATGGGACACACATGGGACTTGCATGGGACATTCAGAGTATGAGATAATGTATACTGTCAAGGATGATAGGCAAGGCCATCGTGAGAAATCGCGGTGGCCTTTTGTTATGGAGGAATCTATGCCCAGGAAGCCGAAGAAGCCCTGCCGATATCCCGGCTGCCCGGAGCTTACGGATGCTCTGTATTGTCCTGCGCACCAGAAGCTGGTCACATCCCAGTACAATCGCCACGGTCGAACACCTGCTATGAAGAAAAGGTACAACGGCGTGTGGCCAGCCATTCGGCGCAGGCATATTACAGCGTATCCGCTCTGCGAGGTATGCAGGCGCGAGGGCCGGATCACGGCGGCGCAGGAAGTACACCACATTATCCCGCTGGCAGACGGCGGCACCCATGATGAGAGCAATCTTATGTCGCTGTGCAAGATATGCCATTCGAGGATCACTGCAAAGGAGGGTGG
>JAZURH010000134.1:0-3546 GCA_045606125.1 Lentisphaeria bacterium
CACAGAACGACATGGCTACGATCCGACTTAAGGACTTTTCCGTCCGGAGCAGCCAGGACGATCTTCCCGCTGAAGTCCGCACCCAACTTGTTCTTCAGCATCTGCTGCCTGAGCTGAACCTGTATTCTATTCTGCAGGAAAAAAGGAGTTGCTGCAAAATATTCCTCATTCAATTTAAAGGGGAGTATTTCACGCATGGCAACGCCTGCAGGTGTGCTCAGCGTATAGACCAGGCAGTCATATCCCATAGTGTTAATCTTCACATTCTGGCTGTCCTGGATTGTTCTGCCGGGCCTCATGTGATAGCCGCGGTTGAATATTGACATCGGAACGGCGGATCCGTCCAGTCTTCCCAGAGCCAGATCGTATGTAACTTTTCCGCCAGTTACGCTGGAAATCAGATATTTATGGTTATAGTCTCCGGTGTTGGGGTCATTCTGTTCAATGATCTGCATAGCGGCTTCGCTTTTGAAAACCGTCTTAAGCATGGGTTCCTTTTCCATGGCATAGTTAGGATACTTCAGCAGTGAAGTAAGCGCGCCGCATTCAGGCAATTTCCATGAACGGCAGAAGTTGATTTCCACGGGAGTGGATGGTGGTCCGTCTAATTCCAGTGTACTCCAGGGTATCTCCACTTCTCCCTGCCAGAGTACGGAGCTGTCTATTTTGACTTCCTTCGTGGTCTTATAATTCCATTTTCCATTCCATTCCAGCTTGCGGTTTCTTCTTTCCATATATCCTCCGGCCACATTTCCGGCGAAATGGAAGGTCTTGTCCCCCTGTCTGAAATAGAATTCAAAAGATTCGTTTGCCCATACTGGCGGCTCGTCGCTGTCTGTTCTGAGCGTGCCTTCCTGAATAGGGGCGTTTCCGGGGAATATGGATGTAAATCCCAGATAGATCGCTTTGTCGTCATAGAGGATCTTAAAATTATTTGGAGGTATTTCACCGGATTTTTCCGGGAAGTTGATATTGCGGAGGCGGGGCATGGAAGCGCCGAAACTCCAGACAGGCTCATTGAGCTTGCCGTCATTTACGGGTGGCGCCATTTTTGCCGGAATGCTGGGTATTGTCAAAACCTGAGGATCGGATACATCCAGAACCACAAACTTGATATTGAATATTTTAGCAACTTCTTCAGGTGAAAGCGCCGTATCATATACACGCACATATTTCACAAAAGTGTCATTAGCCCATTTTTTGGGTGCGACCCATGAATCCTTGTAGGGGCCTATGTTCAGGTTTCTCACCTTGTCCGGCACTGGAAGTGGCTGTGCCTTTTCGACAATCATTTTGCCGTCAAGATATATTCTCACCACGGTTCCGTCCCATGTGCATCCCACATGGTATTCCTTGTTGAACACGATTTTTTCGGGGAGTGGGAGATGGAATCCCTTTTGCCTGTCCGAAAATGAGAACTGGAGCTTTTTATCTCCGAAGTAGTTGAATCCGGCGGTGAACCGGCTTCCTGTCCTGAGAGACAGCAATGCCCGCTGTATATTCAGAGGAGGAAGCATTTCCGCCACCTTGAACGCAAAGAAGATGGATCCTTTGTTTTTGCCGACCAGGGATGCGGCCGGGATAGATACGCCGTCTGCTCCGATTGCAAGGTATTGCCCGTCCTTGAAAGTGCCGTTGATGGCAATGTCCTTTCCGGCAATATTAATCGTGGAGGGGCCGGTGAAACTCAAATTAAGCTTTTCAGCGGCGGCAAGTGTCACGCAGAAAAAGACGGCAAATGCAAGCAGTGCTTTTTTCATCATCAGTGTACTCCTGTCTTTTGGATTATTTGGAACTATATCAATGACTTTATCAAACCGAAAACAATGCCGTACCCGGCAGAAATAAAGATCACGGTCATAACACCGAGTTTCTTTGTGTAAAGGGCCCATATCGAGAATACCAGCGGAGGCAGAGTCCACCAATGTATGAAGAAATTTTCCGGGAAAGGAATATTTCTTCCCGTCAGAAGTCCCCCAAGCCAGTCAAATGGGACAGCATGCGAGAGGACTGACATTCCCAGGCAGGCCAGCATGGCTGTGAGCAGAAGAGATACGGTTACTGGCTTTATACCATACATTATGCTTCTGACAAAACGGCCCTCGGAAAACATTTCGTATGATTTCATAGCGGCGGACATCAATATGAAAGACGGCGTGAGCAAAGCCAGGGTGGCTATTATTCCGCCGACGAATCCCATCTGGGTATGGCCGATGAATGTGGCCATGTTTATGCCTATTGGGCCCGGCGTCACCTGGGATATGGCCATGAAGTTTCCCAGTTCCTCAATGGTCATCCAGGAACGCTTGTTGACAAGCTCGTCTATATAGAAAGGCAGCAGACTGCCTCCACCACTGAGGCAAATAAGCCCGAAGTAGAAAAATGTCTTATACAGTACAAGAAGATTGAGTATCATTTTCCACCCCCCTTAAGTACAGAGGCGGCAGGCATGCTGCGACAGATGACCATGCAGTATACCAGCCCGGCGATTATGCCTGCAAGTATAAGCCAGCCGGGAGAAATATGCAGGAAGGATATGGCAACAGCACAGATCGCGAACAGCCACATCTGGAAACGATCCTTTATGGCCTGCTTCCAGAGACGCAGAAATGTCACAAGCATAAGTCCTGCCAGGGCTGCCCTTACGCTACGGAACATGCACAGCAGTACAGGGCTGTCAACAGGAATGAAACTGAATCCGGTGGCAACCAGGGTTATTATAATATAGGAGGGCAGGGCGACTCCAAACAGGGCGGCCAAAGCGCCAAGCACTCCAACGCGTCTGTAGCCTATGTAGATGGCTATGTTTCCGGCCAGAAGACCGGGCACGGACTGTATCAGCACAAGCATTTCGGACAGCTCGTTTTCCTTGAGCCATTTAAGCCGTTTTGCAAAAACATCCTCCGCCACAAGCAATATGGCATATCCTCCCCCCACGACCAGGGCCGCTATCTTGAAAAACTCCCAGAACAAAATAAATAGTTCCCGGGACATACTCCGGCTTGCGCCTGAGGAATTGTCTGCTTCTTCAGTCATGTCAGTTAATGTCCGTTCCAAATGTCACAAGAAAAATTAAACGAAAGAATATTATGATACAAAAACATCATATTTCAAACTGCCATAAAAAACATCACGGCTGTTTTGTATATTTTCAGAATAAAATGTTTCAAAGAAAAATCAAGGTGATATGCACCTCACTTTAAAAAACTATTCTGTTAAATAAAGCGTTTTACGCCATAGCCAACAAAATCAAATTGATATTTCACGGAATTACATTCGATTGAAGATGTTTTTCGCAGAACCTATTCAATCAGGCAAAATACTCTCGGCAGCGATAACCTGATAAAAAAGTATTTTCATAAAATCTTTACAATACTGTCTTTTTAATTATCATTAAAATATCTGAAAACAGGAATATCTGTTTGGATTGCCCCCGGCAGACAGAACCTAATACCACAATTTGATAAAATCAGATAAACATCTGACATAATTATATTAATTATTGAAATATATAAAAATGCAATTATTTATATACAAAAAATAAAT
>JAZURH010000135.1:0-4703 GCA_045606125.1 Lentisphaeria bacterium
ACAACGGGCTGTTCATAAACAATAACAGAATAAAAAATGCTCTTCTGAAACGCACGACGGCTTTCCGGGCAGGAGATGTATACCTGAGATTTGAATTACCTCTATCCGGGGAAGAACTTCTTGAAATCGCCGGAAACGCAAAAAAAATACTTGATGAATACGATCAGACCGTCTCAGGTAGAAGCGGAACGGGATTCAATATGCTGGCAGCAGCCGTTGCGGGGGGGAATGTCCTGCTGAATGGAGTACCGGGAGAAGGCAAGACCATGGCTGTTGACACCATGGCGTCCATTCTGGGAATGCCGTTCAGAAAAATCCCCATGACACCGGACACAACGCCTCAGGATGTCCTGGGAAGCGAAGTCATCATTGAAGACAGCAGCGGACTTACGGCACATTTCACACCGGGGCCCGTATTCTCCAACATGATACTTGCCGACGAACTGGACAGGGCCCCCGCAAAGACCCAGGCGGCACTGCTGGAAGCCATGGCATGGGGCAAAGTCCCGTGCGGCAATGGATACGAAAATCTTCCCAAACCGGGATTTCTTGCCGCAACAAGAAAAATCACTCCTGAAGAGGGCGATACACCGCTTGCCGCAGGACTCCTGGAACATTTCATGATGTCGCTGGACATGAACTATCCTTCCCAGCAGGATGAAATCAAAATGATCAAAGCGCGCACAGCCTTCCAGAACATTCCCCCGAAAGGCATAATAAACATGGAAAGCCTTCAAGCACTCAGGGAACAGGTACGCTGCATACATTCAGACGGGGTGATTTCATACGCAGGAAGGATCGTTCAGATGTCAAGGCCTGAAAATCCGGATTCTCCGGATTTCATAAAGAAAAATCTGCTCAGGGGAGCAAGCACAAAGGCAGCCTCGGACCTGGTGCTGTGCGCCGGCGCCAAAGCACTGCTGCACGGAAGATCCAAACCGGAATGTGAAGATGTCAGGGCAATGGCCGTACATGTACTGAGACACAGAATACTCCTGAACAGACAGGAAAGCGACAGGCACAATGAAGACGATATAATACGACGCCTGCTTGTCACAGTAAGCGACAGCTGAAATCAATCCTCGTTAGGGGCAAAAAATACATTCTTCAGCAATATACGGCCTGAACCACTGGCGTTAAGGGAAAAACGGAACGGGAGCTTTCCATTGACATAGCCGGCATATACAGGTTCGCCGTTGACAAATGCCATAAGATTTCTGTTGTACAGCTTGAATTGCACCTTGTACCAGCCATCGTCATCCTCCGGCTTTATCCCTTCCACAATATTGCTGCCTGAACCGCTTGAGGCAGAGAACGCAGAATCAAGTCCCTTGTAGTCACTGCTCCATGTTATGTCCAGAACATTGTCGCCGTTCTCCAGCCGCATATAGACAGGACCGGACCTCTTGCGGCGCATGTGCAGTTCCAGAGTATTGCCGGCGTTCAACTGCTGTACAAGCTTCAATTCGCCAAGCATGTCATCTCCCATAAGAACAGGAATGCGTCCTTTTGATGAAGGCATGTTCCAGATATACCATCCAGTCCTGTCACCCTGCCAATATCCCATGGTGCTTGTAAGTGAAATGAACTTCTCGCGGAAATAATTCTCCACCACATAGTCCTTCCCGAACATATATATGCCGCCTGCAAGGCAAAGCGCAAGCAATATGCTCATCACCCGCCAGAAACGAGTCTTTTTGAAACCGCTGCTTTTCTGCACGGAGGGGGCTATTTCCTCCAGCCTGTTTCGAAGCTCAGCATAACTGCCGTAGCGTTCGTCCGCATCAGCCTTGCCCATTTTCGCTATCACTCTGGCAAAGGAGGAACTTATCATGCCGCGGGGAATCACAGGGAATGGAATATCATGGTCCATCTTGTATTCAAACATGGCTTCAGTGTCCTTGAACTCAAAGGGCGGGCGCCCGGTAAGCATAAAATAAGCAGTACCCGCAAGCGCATACATATCCGCACGGAAATCCACATTTTCCGGAGAGGCAACCTGCTCCGGGGCAATATAGTTCGGACTGCCCTGGATGTGACCGCTCTCATTGGTTTCCAGACGCCCGGTTGATTTAACAGCTATGCCGAAGTCGCATATCTTTATGCGGGTGTCAGGTGACTTGAACAGGTCCCTGATACGCCGGGGAAAAACATTCTTCTCATTGTATACAAGTATATTGGCCGGCTTAACATCCCTGTGAATATAGCCCTTTTCATAGACATATGAAAGACCGTAAAGCACATCACGGACTATCTGCAGCACTATGCCTTCAGGCAGGGGACCATATTTTTTTACAAGGGACCGCACGCTCATGAAGCCGGGCACATACTCCATCACCATATAAATCCGGTTTCCGCTGTATATGATATCATGGCATGCAACCACATTGGGATGGTTAATGGCTCCCATGGTGACTGCCTCATTGCGCAGCACGGCCTGCTGTGCAGCATCATTGGCTGCGTCAAGCTTTAACGCCTTTACGGCAACAAGCCTGTTCAGATGGGTCTGGCGTCCCAGATATACACATCCCATACCGCCGACACCCAGAACAGATATCAGTTCACAGCCAGGCAGTCTGATCTGGCGTGCCTCCTCATCCAAAGGCTTACCCGGATAACAATTCACCTTTACTGTCCTGTCCTCCACAACTGTGGTGTCATCCGATACATGACGGCACAAAGGGGACGATGCCGCTCCGGAAGCAGCCTCGCCGCACAAAAAATCTGTCTTATCCTCCTTCAAATAAACACCCTTGCTGTATCACCATATTCAATAAAACAATGAAAACTTCACGGCTAATTATACGATTTTTTTTTACAAAGGCAATAGTTAAACTAAAAAATTATCATAAATGCTTCTTAACTTTTCAAAACTGTATGATCAGTCGCCTTTCACCTGTCCAACATCAATTTAACCGCAGTGCTTGCGCAATGCATACCGAAGATGGCAGGCATAAATGAAATCGAGCCCACCGGGCGCCTGCTACCTTCCTCTTCAGCATCTCCAAGGCCGCCGTCCTCCGGAGGAAGTTCAGGAGAAAACACCACCTGTATGCCCTTTTCCACGCCGTGTTTCCGCAAATTCTTGCGAATCTGTTTAGCAAGTGGGCAGCCGAATGTGCGGCTTATGTCCACCGTCCTCACAAGTTCCGGATTCCGCTTGTTTCCGGCACCCATGCTTGATACAACAGGTATACCCATTTCCACACAGGCCTTAAGCAGGGCGATTTTAGGCTGACGCTCGTCTATGGCGTCCACAACACAATCAGGACGCAGTTCCTCAAGTATCCTTCCCGCATCCTGCGGCTCAAGATGCACCGGCAGGCAATGCACTTCAGCCTGGGGATTTATATCCCGCAGCCGTTCTCCCATTACATCCACTTTCAGCCTGCTGACAGTGGATTGCAGCGCCGGAAGCTGCCTGTTTATATTTGAGGACTTGACCGTGTCCATGTCCATTATGACCACACGCCCTATTCCGCACCGTGCCAGCATCTCCGCGGCCCAGGACCCTACGCCGCCTACGCCGCATATAAAAACAGAGGAAGAAGCAAGCCTGTCCAGAGCTTCACTGCCTATAAGCAGGCCCAATCTGTCAAATGAATCATCCATAATCATATAAAAAGAGGCGCCGCACAACCCGGCGGCACGGCAGCAAAACCGCGCACCGGACCGGCAACGCCCCGGTTCAAATGCGGCAGAACCGCATCAGTTCAAGTTCAGCAATGCTCCAGCGCCAGTGTGGCTGTCACGCAGTCGCAGACGGCAGCAGGGCCGAAATACTGGATGGGGCCGGGATAGACGAACTCAACATCAGCTGCCCAGGCATCCCTGTTGGCGGCAAAGGTCTTGAAAGGCTTGGCATCAAGCTCCACAAGGGCCTTGCGGATAACCGGAACATCCTTTCCGTGGCGATGTTCCATGTTCATCATCATGGTCAGCGGAATACCGCCAGCTTCCCACTCAGTGGCAGGAAGTGAAACATTGCGGACGCTGGACATATAACCTGTCTTGCCTGCGCCGATAAGGGCTGAGGCAGTGTAGCCCAGACTGTAGCAATAGTCTGCGTCGAAGTTGGAAGGAGCTGCGCAACGGCCTTCATAGCCGAAGAAGTGGGCCTGTGTGCTGAACTTGACCTTCTTGTCCAGCTTGGCGATTCTTTCTTCTATCATGGTAATGAGCAGCTTTTCTGTCTCAATCTTGGAAACCTGGACATTGCCGTGGGGGTCACGGTCGCCGAGAAGCTGGTCGCGGATAGCGGAAGGCAGGGATGCCAGAGTCGCAGCGTTTTCGGGCTTAAGCAGCTTCATGATGAATTCAGCCTTTGCATCGGCGGTCTTCTGTGCTTCAAAACCTTCGCTGTTCTCTGCCAGCAGGTCATTCAAAGCTGCGATAAGGGACTTCATTTCGGGAATGAACTCGATCAGACCTTCGGGAATAAGAACAACACCGAAGTTCAGTTTCTTCTCGGCACGGGCAACCACCAGATTTGTCAGACTGTCGGCGATTTCAGCCAGGGATGTCTTATTGGCAGCCACTTCCTCGGAAATGATGCAGGCGGTGGGATGGGTCTGCAGAGCGCATTCCAGAGCGATGTGGGAGGCGGAACGGCCCATCAGCTTGATGAAGTGCCAGTATTTCCGGGCGGAATTGGCATCCCGTTCAATATTCCCGATCAGTTCGCTGTAAACGCGGCAGGCGGT
>JAZURH010000136.1:0-3717 GCA_045606125.1 Lentisphaeria bacterium
AGTTCGCCGTACTGATGTCCGTCTTGGTGAATATGGTGCTGTTCTGGGGCAGGGCATAGTAGGAAATCTTGCTGCACAGCTGTATTCCCTCTGCGGTGCCCGTGTTCTGGGCTGGGAATCACTTGCTTTCCGTGCCGGCATATCAGCTCTCTGCGGAATAAGGACCATCGACTTTATCAAGGATGATCCAGTGCAGCCTACTCTGGATTTTGCTTCACCATACGGTCTGGATTTTGCCTTGTTTGCTTTCGGTGGTGATGGAGAAAAGGCTTTTGACAATATCAAGAAGTGCATGAAAGTGTCTGCGGACGGGCACATCATGGGAAATGTAGTCCTGGTGGGCGGATGCAGAGTCCCTGTTGACGGAGGCGCGTCTACCGGCAATCTCAATATCTGTGTTTCCTCCCGTACCGGAGCCGGTTATCATGATACTGACTGGGAATATGGAAAGGATTATCCGCCGGCATTTGTCCAGTTTACAACCCAGCGCAACGCCAGAGAACTGATCGCCCTTATATCAGAGGGAAGACTTATTGTCGACCCCATGACGACCCACAGGTTCCCCCTGGAGAAAATCGGGGATGCTGCCCAGCTGCTTCTGGATCATCCAGATAAGGCTCTTGGCGTTATTCTCACTATGAGATAAAGTTATTTCTTACATAACAAAAATCTGTCAATAGACATCAATTTCAGAAAGGTAATACAATGAAAATTGTGTTTGGATTTATAATTGTTTTTTTCTTGGGTGCACATCCATAAAGGTAAATCCGCTTCAGTATGATGCACAACTTCGTGAAGTCAGTCTTATAGATAACCCAAGTGTCAAAATCATAGATTTTGTACCAGGCATGGAAAAGCATTTTGCAAGGCGGGGAATTGGTCTGAAAAGAAAACCATACAAGATGTGCTATATTTCTCCCCGTAAATCAGTTGGAAGTAATACAAGCCGAAACCCTTTTCATAGGAAGATTATGGGCAAATTTTCTTGTGCAATTTTGTCAACTGGCTTGTGTTTTTGGCTGATTTTTGACCAGTTTTGGATTCAAAAATCTATGGGGAAATGGTAGCCAAATTTGACACTTTTGACCTTGAAACAACCTTGAAACAACAGGGGCGACATTATGCAAAGAAAATCTTTTTTCAATCGCCAGGCTACCGCAATCACGGCACTTTTCCACGGTTCCACAATCAGCGAGCTGCTGGCACGGTCGCGCTCGGCGGAATTTCAGGGCGCAGACGGCATAGCCATACAGCTTGAGAGACTTCCGCCTGAAGAGCGCACAGTGGATAATTTCAGATATATCATGCAGGCAGTGCACTTGCCATTTATGTTCATCTGCTACCGCAGCGACAACTGGTTCGGGGAGGATGATGAAGCCCGCCAGGAATGCCTGCTCAAGGCAGCCGAAGCAGGCGCAGAGGTGATTGACGTCATGGGGGACCTCTATGCCCCTGCCCCGAATGAGCTGACAATGGAGCCAGCCGCCATATCCCGGCAGAAGGCTCTCATAGATGAAATACACGCCCGTGGAGCAAAGGCGCTCATCTCATCGCACCAGCACAATCTCCCCGCGCGCACTGCCGACGAGGTACTTGAGACTATGCTGGAACAGCGCTCGCGCGGCGCGGATATATGCAAGCTGGTGGCCTCCGTCAACACTGAAGCTGAGCTGCTGGAAGCGCTTAAGGCGACCATGCTGCTCAACAGCAAATTGGATGTGCCGTTCATACATTTGAGCAATGGCGCCTTCAGCCGCCCGCACCGCTATCTTGGAATGCAGATGGGCGTGGCGATAACATTCGCCGTCACCGGCTATGAGGAAGGCCAATTCGGCGTGCAGCCGACAATAGGCTCCTTCAAGGCTGTCCAGGACAATTTCCACTGGAACATAAACAACTTGTAACAGGAAGCAAAACCATGAAGATTCTCATTCTCGGCGCCACTGGCGCAATGGGCAAGTACCTTGTCCCGCTGCTGGCGGAGGCAGGCCACCAGATAACGGCAGTGGCTCTGGAACCCATTGAACTGCCATACAAGAATGTCCGGGGCATCACGGGAAACATACAGCAGGAGCCAAGCCTGCGCAGGCAAATTCTTGAGGAGAACTACGACGCCATCGTGGATTTTCTGATCTACCCGTCTTGGCGGGCTCCGCAGGCTCTGCCTGAAATGCTGCAGCTGACAGGCCAATACATATATCTTTCGACATATAGAATCTATGCTGACGAAGAGCATCCAATCAAGGAGACCTCGCCGCGTCTAATCGACGCGACTAAAAACGCGCTCCTGCGGAATTCGGACGACTATTGCATATTCAAGGCGCGTGGCGAGAACATCCTGCGTTCCTTCGAGCGCAGGAACTGGACCATCATACGCCCGGCGATCACGTATTCTCTGATGCGCTACCAGCTGGTGACGCTGGAGGCGCGCCTCACCGTGGGCAGGGCACGCGCGGGCAAGGCAGTCGTGCTGCCGATACAGGCGAAGGAAGTGCAGGGCACGATGTCCTGGGCAGGCGACGTGGCAAAAATGATTGCGGGGCTACTATTCAACGACCGTGCATACGGCGAAACGTTCACTGTCGCGACAGCCGAGCACCATACCTGGGGCGAAATCGCCGACTACTACAAGGACATCTGCAATCTAAAGGCGGTCTGGGTGGACAAGGAGGACTACATTCGCATTCTTGATCCAAATCCATACGGCACTGGAGTGCGCTGGCAGCTTGAATATGACAGGCTTTTCCACCGCATCATGGACAACTCAAAGATACTGTCGGCGACGGGAATGAAGCAGGAGGAGCTTATGCCGCTGTACAGGGGTCTGGAATATGAGATCGGACGCTGCCCCATGGATGCCGTATGGCCAGAATGCCCCGAAATGGACGAATACCTGAAGCAGCACGGCGGGTGAATCTGCGTTCCACCTTGGGCGATTTTGCCTTGGTTGTTGATGTCGTACCGAAACTCTGGAAGCACTCCCTTGTTTGCCTCATACGTGGTCGCGAGGACATCTTGAAATCCGTGGACTTGACGATCTACATGGGGAATAGTTCTGGTGATGGTCTTTCAGATACTGAGAAAGCTGATATCCACAAGCCACGCCCCATTAGCCGAAAAAACGGAAACGAGCAAAATGATTGGATAAAGGATGAGTTTCCTGGTTTCTTTAATGACGAGGATGAAACTTGGCATGTGGATTGCGGCGATACTCCTTCTGAAATCTTCAAGGCTAAAATGCTCATGGATGTTGTTGCTCATTACAAGACAAGGTCATTCACACGAGAAGTATGTGCAAAAATGCTGGGTATTTCTGACAATACATAGAGAGATAAACTAAAAGCCACACAAGAATTACTTGAGGGAAAAAATATTAAGTAACATTTGTTGCCTGATTCATTTTAAGGTCTTTTGTCAACAATGATTGACACATATCATCTTCGTCTGCGCGGTGGTTTTTCCTTGTTGAATTGGATGGGCACTGAAAGTAAACTTGAGCCAATGTACGATGAATTATTGAAAAATTATCCAGTGATCGAAACTATTAAATGATTTAAGTCCACGATGCACAGATAAACGGCAATTGAACCTTTTTCACAATTCATATTGGAAAGAGAGTGTATGCTGACAGCATGGAACCAAGTATTCCGGGAAATTGGGTGTGATGTCCAAGTACATGGCAGTTTGATTGTCCGAGGGTAGTCGGTAATCTGGATT
>JAZURH010000137.1:0-5506 GCA_045606125.1 Lentisphaeria bacterium
CTGTCGTCATTAGGCCACCCGTACCCCCAGTCAGCAATTATAATATTTCGCGGCAATTCCTGGCAAAGCCTTGCTGATTCCAGAGAACTGTGTCCGTTTGCCGTAAAATGGTACCAGCGGTCGTCATCCCGCTCCAAAAGCATGTCATGCCACATAAGCGGACGGCACTCTCTGGCACGCAAATGTTCGGCAATTCGCTCAAGATGATTCTGGACAAGCAGCCGGGGCTTGATCTTTCTGCAGACTGCACAGTGCCCCAGGTCATCCGCCTCATCGCAGCCAATATGGAAATAGGGAGGATTGTCAAAAAGATCCAGCAGTTCATCCATGATGCCGTGCAGTATTTTCAATGTTTCCGGATTGGAAAGGCACCATGTCCAGCCTTCCGGCTCAAACAGAGGAGCATATTCCGGATGCCTGTCCAGAAGGACATGCTTGTCCGACCTGTTGCGCGATGCAGCCGCATGCCCCAACATGTTAAACTGTGGTATAAGGACAATGCCGGCATCCTTTGCGATTCTTACCCAGTTTCGAACCGTATTTTCCGGAATGACTTTTTCTTCCCAGCAGTATTCCGGGAACGATTTGAAACGGTATGTTCCCCAGAACTCTATGACCACATAGTTGAACTTCCAGAACGCTGCCAGGCGTATCTTCTTTTCGATCTCAACAACGGAAGTTTCAGGAAATATGCACAGATGCACGCCTCTGAAGTCTATTGCAGGCGAATCTTCCAGGCAGAACTCCGGCAGAACATACCCTTCGATGGTCCGTGTTCCCCGCTCCGGCTCTGCCAGCTGCCGTAATGCATTCAAAGCATAGCGCAGTCCGGCAGTCCCAGCCGCCTTTATCTCAAGTACACTTTCCGTGCAGCATATACAATAGGCCTCCGCACCTGCATCAATTGCCGGAAAAGTGCTTATTTCCGGCTCGACGCCCCAGTAGCTGAAAAAAAGTTCCTTTACAAGTGCCATATCTCCGCCATGAACATGAACACAGCACTCGTCTTTTATTTTGTAAAAACCGTCCCCTGTAAAATTTATGCTGCGTGGCGCAGGAATCAGGCGGTTGCGCAAAATCATTTTTTCAGCGGATTCCATATTTTGCACCTCATTTTTTGTATTTCAGGATACGCTCAATGGCCTGCTCCCTGATCTTTTGAGACATCCACTTGTCATGAGGAGCGACTGTTACAACTTCCCGTACAGATTTCTTTACAAAGTCACGGTTTCCACGATCCTCAGCTGTATTTCCGGAAGCCAGTTCCAGCAGCAGCTTCATATACTTGATATCAGTCTGGCCTATACGGAAGTTTTCAAGTCTGACCGAGGGCATGATGGTATCCGGCAGCACATAGGCTGTATCTCCCTGGGGAACCCTGTAAAGATCATTTGCGGCAAGCTGCGGGTACATTTGATAAAGAGAAACAAAGTCGCAGTCTGCTTCCATTGCCTGCCAGGGAAGCAGGTGGTAATAGCGATACGGATTCTGCCTCATACTTGTTCCGCACATGTATACACCCGTCTTTTTACCGGGAAGTGCCTGGAACTTTTTCAGAATGCTGATATATGACGGATCATGCAGATAACCGGCGTAGAAGATCCAGGAATCAATATTCTTTGTGACCTTGTCAAAGTTCTCCGGGTTCTTCGCATAGGGTGCGCCTGATGTCATGAGGATAGAAGCATCCGGCAAGGCTTTCTTATATTCAGCATGAGCACGGGTCAATTCCTCAAGATAAAAGTCTTCCATATGCGGCTCGTCAAAGATCTCCATTATATATTCCTCTCTGGAGATTCCGTGCTTCTTCAATATCCTGTCAATTCCCTTACAGAAATTTCTCCAGGCATTCCAGTACTCCGGAGTATCAATCTTGAACTGTTTACGCATTAAATTCTTCTTCCAGACGGAATAGACGCTGTATCCGACCATGATCTTCGGATTCTGAATATTGGGATTTTTCCGTATGGCACCGACTATTTTTTCCAGCTGAGGCTCAAGGAAACTGCGTGTAGTCTCTTCAGCAATGGAACCATCCGGATTGTAACGGAATGTAAAATACCAGGGAGTAACCATGTGCATGAAACAGTCATACCTGTCAAGGAAGGCTGATCCCATTTCCGAACCTGGACGGGCATAGCTGTTGAAGGGCATAGGCGATTTTTCAGGCAATGTAACAGGCAGGACCTCCAATTCCACGGGGAAATCCTTTGATGCACCATTAATTAGATAGGATGATCTTCCGGAGCTATGTCTGAAAGAAACATTCTCACCGTTCAGAGGCAAAACAGATATTCTGCCCCTGTAAATACCGGGCTTCACACCTGAACAATCAAAAGTGCACCAAAGCAATCCGGCTTCCTTGGGCTGAACGGGAATAGTTCCGGCCTCATTCAACTTTGCAAGAATGTCAATAATGCGCTCATGCTTAGGTGAATCTGCGTCACGAATTGGAATGCCCCGGCGAAGTTCTATTTTAGATTCAGGGAAAAGTGTACCGTCTTCATGTCTCAGACTGGTAACGGATGTGAAAAACTCATAGGATGGATCTTTCCTTGCCCACTCCGCATTTATGAAAACACGGTATTCCTCCGCCTGTGTCCCCATATTGGCAAGAGCCATGACGAGAGGAGCACATTCATTGACAGCGGCACGCACTTTCAGTGTTTTTCCGTGATTCTGCAATTCTCCAGGGAAAAAGGGAACGGAAAAATCGCTGGCAGGGGATATCTGGGCCAGCAGGAACGGCTCTTTAGCGAGACGCAGATACTGCAAGCGCTTCTGCAGTTCCGCAGCAGCGGCAAAGGCTATTCCAGGCTGTTCAGGAGAGATCTTTGCAACAAGTTCCTTTACAACAGGATCATTTTTTTCCTCTGAAATGCCGGAAAGAGCATTGTCACAGAAGGGTTTCATCGTATCAAGGAAAAGTGTGGCAAAGCGCTTTACATCATGGTTGCTGCCCCGCCCGAAGATGCAGGCCGAATTGTCAAACATCCTGTAGTTAGACCAGATATTTCCCTTGGTATAGTCCGGTTTTTTGAATATACCCGCCACTGGACGCTGACGGCAGAGATTGAAAAGCAGAGACTCTCCCTTTTCGGGCGATTTCCCATAACCCAGTGTGGAAAATGGTATTTCCACTTCGACCCGCCATCCATCGGCAATACGTGTCACTTCGGCTTTCCATTTTTCATATTCATTCAAAACGCCGGGCTTGCCATTCCCCATCCAGCGGCCACCGCCTGCAGAAACTACAAATTGATGGTAAGGTATTTGCGGAAAAGATGACTCGAAGAATATTTCAACCAGATCGTCATTCCAGATAGCCTTGTCCCCGGTTCCCTTGTATGAATCAGATACTATGTCACCAAAACAGTCGAGCCTCACATGAAGAGCATTGTCTGTACGATAAATATCCGCTTCTGTTCTGAGTCTTGCTGGACGGTCCTCCTTCAGATCCTTGAAACCGTAAATATGAGCTGCTTTGTCCCTGCTGTTCCCGGCAATAATCACTGGAGCGGGAATCAATGTAACATTGGCAGGAGCACCCTTTCCGATGGCATCAGGCCTGAAATCATCTGCTTCTGTAATTGAGACTTTATCGATCAGAACATACTGTCCAATTACTTCCTGAAGATCCTTATAGCCCTCACTGCCCCAGAACTGAATATACAATGCAGCGTGATGAGCGGTTTTCGATGTACGGAACGATCCCTTGTACACTGTCCATTCCTTCTGCGGCTTGATCAGATGTATGCTGGTTCTGGCTTTTTTTGAGCCAGTCTTATCCCACTGATACCAGTTTACCATAGCCCGTTTTGCATTGCCCTTGAGTTCAAATTTGAACTCATAAAGTGTGTCCGGCTTGCAGACAAAACCGTCATTTTTTCCATCCTTACCGATTAATACGCCTGAGCCGACGCTTCTATTGCCGTTCTTCTGCACGGAATATTTTTTCAATTCCATCTTTACGCAGCGGTTCCAGGTTGATTCTTCTATGAACTGGGAGACTTCGATTTCACTTTTTACCTCCGCCGCCCGTATCTCCCTGTTCCAGGAATCACCGTCAAACTCAGGATTAAGAATCAAATTTTCTGCCGCAGAAATCACCGTAAACACGGCAATGACCATAAAAAGAAACCATTTTTTCATTTTCCTCTCCTATTATAAAACTATTTCAAAACGATTTTCGGAATATTTGCTCAGATTGATATTGCGATGAAAAACACCGGCATCAGTCTTTATTTCAAGTTCGTATGTACCATAAAAACCATGGAACTTATTCGGTTCACCGCAATTATAATCCATGGTTCCGGATGTCATCCATTCCTTATGGATCAGCCTGTCCAATACATTCCAGGCCGGTTTCCTTGAAAAATCACGCCGCAGAAGACCGCCTTTCGCGTCATTTTCATTGCCGGAGACACCGATATACGCCGTATTATCGACAAGATTCCAGTAGAAAATGCCATTGACTGCAGGATGTGAAAAATACATACGATAAAGCCGTTCAAGCAACTTTTCCTGCAGATCATCGCCAAGATAGCCGTTGATGGTCAATTCCGAAATATTCACGGGTATTCCAAGTCTACCCAGGGCATCCAGTGAACGGAAAATGCGCATGGCGTTCAAAGATACAGCATTTGATGCCTGCATCATGCCTTCAAAATTCGTTTTGCTATTCCAGGTCTGGTGGGAAAATGTACCTATGCCATCGACTTTGCATCCACGGTTTTTCAGATTTTCTGTAAGCAGCAGAGGAATGGAATAGCATTGGCGCTGGGGCCAGAAACAGTCATTATGCAGCAATTCGCACTTTGGAAAATACTTTTCAGCCAATTTGAACGCAAGCTCATAATGGTCTTCCGGCATATCCTGATTTAGAAGCATGTAGCGCCAGCTGTCTTCAAATGATTGAATCTCATTGACTACATCCCATACCCGTATATCCTTTGAGTAGCGTTCACCCACTGCACTGAAAAAAGTTTCTATCTGATCAGCCAGCACCTTACGGTCATTGGAAGTCCAGCCGGGCATCGATGTCTGCCACAGAAGACAATGTCCTTTCATACCGATATTGTGTTTTTTGCAGTATTCAACGCACATGTCAGGCGGAGGACGGCGATACACTTTCGGTGCATTTCGGCAGAAACGCAGCTTGCCCTCCTCCGGCTCCAAATCAGCCCAGTAAAAGGGAACTGTTGCAAAATTGAACATAGAGGCAAAGCTGTCCATGTATATGGCATTTTCCTCAGCGGATTCAAACTGCTCCAGCATGAAAAGATTGGCGCCAAACCGGAATTGATGATCAATCTGCCGATACCGGATTTGCGCTTGTTTTACTTTTTCCCCATTCATAAAAAGCCGGATCTTTGCAAAACCCTTGCGGTTTGCCTCTGTACCGGTCGCAATACGGAACTCCACTTCAGGATCTTCCTGAAAAAGATATTTCGTCAAACGCCTTGCTACATCATTCATAACAATTATTTCCTTCTTTTCCACAAAT
>JAZURH010000138.1:0-11223 GCA_045606125.1 Lentisphaeria bacterium
GACTTTCAGGCAAATCTGGCCTTTGAACTGAATCTTCACAGAGCAAGCGCTCCCCTGTTCGTACTGGCGGGAACAGGCATAAACGATGACCTGAACGGAATAGAACGGGCAGTGCAATTCCCCATAAAGGACATCGGGAACAAAACGGCACAGATCGTACATTCCCTGGCGAAATGGAAGCGCATGGAACTTGCGCACCTGGGAATACCGGCAGGTGAAGGCATTTACACAGATATGAATGCAATACGGGCAGATGAAGAACTGGACAACATACACTCGCTCTATGTGGACCAATGGGACTGGGAAAAGGTAATTACCGACGACCAGAGAACCCTGGACTATCTGAAGGACGCCGTGAAACATATTTACACTGCAATCAGAAGAACTGAATATTTTGTTTCAGACGAATATCCCGGCATCAAGCCTGTCCTTCCCGATGAAATAACGTTTATCCACACTGAGGACCTGGAAAGGGAAATGCCCAACGCCACTCCAAAGGAAAGGGAAGATGCAGCCGCAAAAAAATATGGTGCAGTGTTCCTTATCGGCATAGGCAGTCCCCTGCCCGTCTCAGGCAAACCCCATGACGGCCGTGCCCCGGATTACGATGACTGGTCCACGCCTACTACAGAAGGGCATGCGGGCCTCAACGGTGATCTGCTTGTATACAATCCTGTACTGGGTCATTCGCTGGAACTGTCCTCCATGGGAATAAGAGTGGACAGGGCGGCAATGCTGAGGCAGCTTGAAATGAGAAACGCAACGGAACGGCTTGAACTGCAGTTCCACAAAACTCTTATGGAAGGGAAACTGCCACTGTCCATAGGCGGCGGCATAGGCCAGTCCAGGCTTTGCATGTTCCTGCTAAAAAAAGCCCACATAGGCGAAGTACAGGCAAGCATCTGGCCGGATGAAATGGCAGAACAATGCAAACAGGCGGACATATATCTTCTGTAACAGACCATGCTCAAAAACATTTTAATACTGTTTTTGATAACCCTGCTGCCGGGGCTTGAGCTGAGGGCTTCCATCCCCATGGGAATATTCGGCGGCGAATATGTTGGCGCCCCCATGGCATGGCCCCTCGTAGCCGTCATCTGTACCATATCCAACATAATGATCGGCTGGGGCATGTTCTTTCTTATGTCTCCCGTAATGAAACTGATGCGAAAACTGCCTTTTCTGGACAGGCTCGCTGAAAAATATCTTGACCGTTCCAGAAACAAGCTTCAGCCCATGGTGGAGAAATACGGTTTTCTGGGGCTGTCTCTGTTCATAGGCATTCCCCTGCCAATGACCGGAGCCTACACAGGGGCCATGGGAGCCTATGCACTTGGCATGAAAACACGCAGTTTCATGCTGGCCAATATAGTCGGAGTATTTATAGCCTGCATTTGCGTAACTGCAATATGTCTTCTGATAAAAGCGGGAATAAGCTGCCCGCTGTTTGATTTCATGATAAAAAGCTGAAGTCACTTCCGTTTTGGAACCGGCTCATTGAACTTATTCTGATACCTCTATATAAAACACATCAAAACTTATAAAAATGTGATTCTTACACACATAAACCCATATAATTATGTGATTAATGGCTGCAATTCACCTGTTTTGCACATATAATAAAAAGTGATTATAAGTCACTGAAAACATAAGAGAGAAGCCATGGAACGATTTATTTTGAAGAAGCTGCTGGACTGAAGAACTCTCCTTACCGCAAGCCACTGATCTTGCAGGGTGTGCGTCAGGTGGGCAAAACCTGAATTCTGAAGGAATTCGGCAGGCGTTACTATGAAAATACCGCATATTTCAACTTTGATGAAAATGTGGAATACAAGCAGTTCTTCGTGACATCCAAAAATGTTGACCGCATCCTGCAGAACTTGATGCTGGCAGGCGGACAGAAAATCACACCGGAAAAAACACTTATCATTTTTGACGAGATACAGGATTGCCCGGATGTCATCAACTCCATGAAGTATTTTTGCGGGAATGCTCCGCAATATCATATTGCATGCGCCGGTTCTCTGCCCGGCATTGCATTGGCGAAACCCTCCTCTTTTCCGGTGGGGAAAGTCAGTTTCATGCAAGTCGATCCCATGACCTTTGAGGAATTCCTCCTTGCCAACGGCAATGATAATCTGCTGGACTTCTTGAAGGAATGGGATAACTGACAACGGAAGGACAGCCGGAATGTGCCGTGATGAATATGCACAACAAAACCTGGGTGCTGAGCATATTCATCCAGCCATAGTACGCCGCCTTCTGGAGCAAAAGCCGGAAGAAGCTGTAAGAAAACTGATTTCAGAACCGGAATCATTCCGTTATCCGGATTTGAAAAAGCCCTACTACATAGTCAGGGAATATCGTGCCGGAGTATTTCCGGACAAGGAAGCTCATCCCTTTGCAATTGCAGCAGAATCAGACAGTTTCATAGAAAGTATGAATATTCTATACGCGCCTGAAACTCCCAAAATATCCAGGGATCAGGTCAAAATGTAAAAACTGTCCGGTAGCGGAGGCAGCCTCTTTTTCTGTCATGCTTAAAAGAAAAGACTGGCAAAAATACACCAGCCTCTCAAAATTACATAAAATTGGAACAGTCAGTTTGCGAAAATAAGATTTGATTGTATAGTATAGACTGTTTTAAGGAAAGAGTCTCCATCGTCTAGTGGCCTAGGACAACGGGTTCTCATCCCGTCAACGCCGGTTCGACTCCGGCTGGAGATGCCAGATATTGAAAAGCCCTTCAATCATTTGATTGAAGGGCTTTTTTCATGCACCGGATTTCACTGTGTCAGAGAGAATTAGGCAGCCCCTGGGACCAGACCTTGTTGTTTCCGGCAAAGGACGGGCTTGTGAATCTTCCACCGGAGGAATAATGGGATGCAGCTGAAGTCAGAGGATCTCTGGAAACACCTTTGACACTCTCCACATGCCCGTCTCCCCATGCCACATTCATAGTGCCATTGTGCCTGGGCCATAGAACACCGTAGGGATTGGCGGCAGCAAAGAAAGCATCAAGGGCATGGGATCCGTACTTGTCGGCAGATACAGTCGGAGGGTTTCCGATTGCCGATGTGCCTACAACATCAGCAAACATGACCAGCCCGGACAGACTTGTGCAGTTTACCCGTTTAAGGGGGCGTCCACCATAGCAGCTTCCGTCATAGTAGCGTCCGCCGCCGGGCCATCCGAAATTGTAACCGTACAGGGGCTTTGTCCAGTGCCATCCCATGTTGATATCATTCCTTGATATCCATCTTTCCTCAAGATATGCCTTTCCGCTGGGGCAGAGAAATACCTTGCCGTCGCTGATATAGCCGCCGTACCTTGGATTGCATAGAAGCGTACACCATGTCACACCTCCGCTGTTTGAATCAAATGCAGCAGCAATCGGCAGGAAATGGTCATCAGAATCATTGCTGTAAAGATCACTTCCCAGCCCTATCTGCTTAAGATTGCTGGTACATGATATTGTTCTTGCCTTTTCCCTTGCCTGTGCAAGCGCGGGAAGAAGCATAGCTGCCAATATTGCAATAATGGCAATCACTACAAGCAACTCTATCAATGTAAATTTTTTCTTCATGACCTACCTCCTGAAACTGAATATTAAAACCTTTTGAAATTACATCATAATTTTACACAATAATATTTACACTTGCAATCCCGGAACTGAAAAAAAATAAAAATAAAAAAATAAGAATATCGATGGGCGACTCATTTTGTACCGAAGTACAACATGAGCCGGCGAAAAAACTCAGTTATTGGGTATTCCCTGGGACCAGACTTTGTTGTTTCCAGCATAAGCCGGGCTTGTAAATCTTCCACCGGAGGAATAATGCTGCATAGCTGAAGTCAACGGATCAGAGGATACACCCCTTACATTTTCTACATGTCCATCCCCCCATGCCACATTCATTGAACCGGAATGGCGGGGCCACAGAATGCCGTATGGATTGCTGTTTGCATGGAATGCATCAAGAGCAAAATGCCCCATCTCATCAGCATCAGGCTTCGGTGGATTACCTATGGCATCCACCCCAAGAACATCAGCAAACATCACAAGACCGGAAGGCGAAGTGCAGTTTACGCGCCTATAGGGCAGTCCCAATTCACATCCCTTTCCGCCTCTGCGTCCGCCGCCGGGCCATCCCCAGTTGTAACCGTACAGGGGCTTTGTCCAATGCCATCCCATATTGATGTCATTACGGGATATCCATCTTTCCTCAAGATAGGGTTTGCCGCTGCTGCAAAGAAATGACTTTCCGTCACTCAGATAACTGCCGTACTTTGGATTGCATAGAAGCGTACACCATGTAATGCCACCGTTGTTTGAATCAAATGCAGCAGCAATCGGCAGGAAATGGTCATCCGCATCATCGCTGTAAAGATTGGCAGCAAGCCCTATCTGCTTGAGATTATTGATGCAGGAAGTGGACCTGGCCTTTTCACGTGCCTTTGCAAGAGCCGGCAGCAACATGGCCGCCAATATTGCGATAATGGCAATAACCACAAGCAATTCTATCAATGTAAAATTCTTCTTCATATTCATTACACCCCAGTCAAATTATCACTTATCACTCCATATTTCCATTTCAGCAATACAGAACATTGCAGGGTTCGGACTGATCTCAATTTGAAGTTCATCAGTCTCAACAGGAGACGGCAATTCCATCACAACCTCACGCATGCTCATAGTATCCTTGTTGAAATCCTGCGGGCACGGGAAGGAATAACTCTTTCCGCCAATCTTCAACTTGGCATCGCGCCAGACACCGTCGACAAACAGCTTCACCTTATTGATGGGCTTCTTTTCGCTCCAGCGGCTCTTGATCACAACAGGTTCCGCCGTCTCCCATGCCACAGACCAGTCTGCCGGTGAACTGGCACCGTCACAGGCACTGGGGCCGAGTACGGCACGGGGACGGTCGGTAAGCTTGCCTTCCTTGAAGGAGATCTCACCTGTCTTTACATCCCTGAACTTGTTCGGTGCAGGTGTCAATGTATAGCTTCCAGTGCATTCCGAATCATTGGGGCGCGTGGGATTGAATGATTTCCACAGCACAAAATTGTTGGTTATGCAGGTTCCGGGAATTGTAACCGGCTCGGGTATAAGGGATTCCGGCAGCTGAAGACGCCACATGTCAACACGAGTCTTGCTTCCGAAATTCTCTGAAAGTTCCTGGAAGAAATTGCGCCAATCCTGATTCATGGCAAACCTGGGAGCACTGGGATTGATAGCCATTGTCAGCACCCGGCCCTTACCGAGTTTTCTTTCAATGACTGCAGGAGCGCCGTTATCAAACCTGGCTGCCACAGATGTTTCGCCATTTGTACGGAAAGAATATACTCTTGCACCTGCCACGGACAAGGTATGCCCGAGCCATTTCATGGTACTGGCTGCATCCGCAGGTTTGGATGATACAATGCCTGTAAAAGATGCCCTCTCCGCATCAAGGGAATCACCTTCCGGAGTCTTCTTCAGACCATTGGGATTGAGTATGAGCAATGTTCCGCCATTCTCCACATATCTGCGCAATTCAGCAAGTGCCGCAGCCTCTATGTATTCGCATTCATTGGTAACGATGAACTTGTACTGGGAAAGATTTTCAAGGCTCCTTTCATTTATAAAGCGGAACCAGACACCTGCGCCGTATCCAAGAAGATTGAAGATGTAAATGTCGCTGTCAGGAGGATTGCGCAGCATAAGTCCGGGAATTGCCCTCAATGAATCTGTTGAAGTAAATATGGCTGTATCAGTTGTCGGTTTCTTGAAGTAGGGAGTTTTAGCCAGAAGCTTCTGGGCACCAATTTCAACGGCATAGCGGTTCGGAGCACCCATTATTTCATGGGGAAGATACTTCTCCTTCTTTCCACGACCAACAGTATCATTCAGATAGTAATGGAAACCCGTGGCGCCGTTGCGGACTGCAGACGAAAGCTTGAGCAGCGTTTCCTTTGATGTAAAGGAAGCACCATATTCCTCCACATGAGCGCAGGGCCACACTTCCTTTGCACCGGTGAGGTCGGCAAGGTAGCGGGTGAAGAAGCCGAAGCTGTCAATATTCGCCCGGCCGCGGGGATACAACTGATGTGTCACAATATCATAAGCCCCCTTCCAATCGGCGTATGAGTAGACCTTTGACTGGTTGCCCACCGGGTCGTCTGAAATGACGACAATGTCAGGATTGATTGACTTGACCAGCTTGTATGCCTGATGGAAAAGTTCCACAAGCTTGTCATTGATATAGCGGCGGTATGCGATCCAGGCGAGGGGATCCCGTTCCTCAATGCTTTTAGGAATGCCATACTTTCCACGGCCGTACTTTGACTTTATTTCGGCATCAACAACAAGAAGTTCCTTGCTTTTGGGGAACTTGATGAAGTCCTCTATAAGGCGGGATTCAATCACCTCGGCCATTTCATCACCGAAGCACATTGCCTTGACATTTTTTCCTTTAGCCAGCTTACGCACATCAGCAAGATAAAGTTCCCTGATTTCCGGCACCATGTTCAGCTGATAGGAAAGACCGCATTTTACATTTCTGGCAAGAACGCGGGGCATAATGCAGAGAGGAGTATTGAGCTCATTGCCGTGAAGAGTGGTATTGGCCCAGTCTATCATAGTGACATTCGTGTAGTTGGCCATGCCTGTATCACGGAACTCCTTGCACATATCATAGTTTGAATAAGGCATTGCGAACTGACGGGCAAAGTTCTGCATGTATCCCTTATTGCCCACGCCGAACATCCACTGAAAGCCGAAGAATCCGTAGTCATTCTTGGGTTCTGTTCCGACAAGTTCATCAAAAATTGGATTTTCAACCGCAAGTGCCTTAAGTCCTGCGCTTTCACTTGACTTGGGGAAATGGAAAGTGCTTGCATAAACAGGAGCACCCTTGCCGGAATCAGGCATGACGGACAACTTGATGCCGGCAGCCTTGTTCTTCCTGCCAAGACGGTACTCAAAAGTGCTGACTTTGCCGGGTTTTGCCTTGAGATCGTACTTGCGCAGGATCTCATTCTTGTCATTCAGCATTTCAACCAGTACTTTGTACTCCTTTGTATCGGATGCATCGCTGTTGCCGAAAAGCAAAGCTGAATTGATCTCCGAGCCGAAACCATACACTGTTACAGGGGGAATGACCGCTCCTTCGGGAATCGGACGAAATGCGATCCATCTGCTGGGATCGCCAAAGCCGCCCTTTCCTGCCTTTGTCACGGAAAACTCCTGGGGAGATGAATAGCGTTCCCGTCCCAGACCAACGCGGATTACTTCGCCGCCGCCGGGGACTATGCCCAGATCCACAAAGGGAATTGCAACTTCGGCAGTCCATCCGGGAGGAGCCACCTTACAGGCAACCTTGATACCGCTGTGATAGGCCAGATCCGAATTCAGCGAGTCGAAGATTATTCCGTTGGAATTCACTATGAAATGGAAACTTCCGCTTCTGGGTGTTCCAAATGGATCGCAGAAAATCTCAATGCAGTCATCCGTGTAGATGGAATTATCCCTCTCTTCACTGTGAGTGAATTTACGGCGCATTTCATTTGGTTTGCTCTCATGACAGAGAAATGCCACATAAAGATTATCCCTGTCACATCCGATATAATACTCAGTATCCTGAACAGGCTTGCCGCCGGAACGCAATTCCACCAGCTTGCCCTTGAAGGCCCCGTTCCACTCTCCCGGAGCAATGATTCCATCAAGTCCGGGAGCTTTCATGGAGTTCAGATTCTTCACCTCTACACCGAAGGCGGCACCGGCCGCCAGAATACCCAATAATGCAGCAAGTCTCAATTTCATACGCATTCCTTGTGTTATTATTGTTCAATTCAAAAAATTATTCTCAATTCAATCCAGATCCATGCGCCAACGGCATTTCATACGGGGACAGGTCGCAGAACTTTCCAGTTCAGCTCCTTTGGCATACAGCGCAGCCGAGGCCTTGTTATCACAGGTACTGGATGCACCTTCCGTTGCAGCCACATGGCCATCTGCATAAAGCACATTCACAGCTCCATTGTGCCGTGGCCAAAGTACAGTCTCTTTATCGGTGTAGCTGGGCCAGAGAAAGGCACCGCCATGCTTGCGCCCGGGTGCGGCGCTGTCGGCAAGCAAAAGCAATTTATCAGGCTCCTCCACCGATGCTATGGTATATGGCATTGCACCAGTATATCCTCCGGTGCCGCGCCTTACGCCGCCGGCCCACATGGCGTTATAACCGTAGGCGGGATAAAGCCACATCCAGGAATATTTACTTCCCCAGTATTTTGGATCTTTCCACCTGTCAGGAAGATAAGCCGGCATATCCGGGCAGACAAGCGCTGAAGCCTTGACATAATTGCCCATGGATGTACATGCCAGAAGCGTGGCCCAGTTTGGTCCATAACTGCCACTGCCTTTGGGGGCAGGCAGCTGCGTCAGCATGAAACGCTGATCATTATCCAACCTGTACATTTCAACTGCCTGCCCCAGCGCCATAAGATTAGCCGTGCATACAGGGTTCACTCTGGCCCTGGCCGCCGACGCGGCAGGAAGAACAAGAACAAACATAAGGATTGTTGCTACAACAACAACAGCAAGTTCAATCATGGTAAAAAATCTGCCGCGCATGGCACACCTCCAATCCCCCGGCCGGGGCAAAGAACTACCACCTTAAATACTGGCGACTTTCACTATTTCACCGTCTTTTATGGCCGACCTGTGGGCAGCAACACCCATGGCCATATAATGCATGGCCTCATTAACATCGATTTCAGGTTTGCGGCGTTCAGCCACGGAACAGATGAATTCATGAACAAGGTAGGGATGGCTGCCGCCATGTCCAGTCGGCTGGAAATCGTCCTTTGGCGAGGCGTTTGGATTGAATGCCAGCTTGAAAGCCTCCTGCACTTCTTCAGGCAGCGGATCACGCATTTCCTTGTTTGATAACTGCTTGAATCCAGACCAGGGCCAAGCCTTGTCTTCCGGATTGGGAACATTCTCCATAATGGGTTTCGCAGTTCCGGCAACGGTTCTTTCATTGCTCTGCCATACATTTCGTGAGAAGCTTCCCCGCTTTCCGAATATCCTGAAAATCTCCGATTCCTGCCTGTCAAAGCTTGTTGCGCCTATTTCACGGCATTCCGCAATTCTCAAAGATGCCCCGTTATCAAGCTGGTACATGGCAAATACATTGGAAAAATCATAGTTATTGAAAAACGGATCGTTGTTTGTATTCGGAGTTCCGTAGGCACTTACCTTCAAAGCACGGGCACCCATTACATGAATGGGGCCTGATACGGAATGGGTAGGATACCCCATGGAACTTTTTCTGACACCGCGGGCCATATAGGGAGCCATCAGGGAATTATACTGCTCGCCTATGACTCCAGTAGTACGGGCCTTCATGACATCACGGAGATTGCTCCATCCATTGATGCCGCCGTCAACATCATGCACATATTCACCTTCCGCAAATGCAAACTCGCCAAACTCACCTGCCAAAGCCTTGCGGCGGCAGAACATAGTCTGGGGGCGGTATATGGTGGTTTCTCCAAGCATGTACTCGCACCCGCTTGTCTTTACAGCTTCAACCAGACGGCCGCACCAGTCAAGTATTTCTTCGTCGTCCGGAAGCTCGATCAGCGGAACCGCACTGTAGACATATTTACCGGCATTAAGCACCTGTATGCACTGAGGTGCATGAAGCCAGGGCTGAGTTATGACAACTATGCCATCCAGGTCTTTTTTGACAAGTTCGTCCAAAGTAAGGCAGCACCCGTTCACATCCAACTTGTCTGCCATGAAAGGATCATCCACATACTTCTTTATTTTATCCGCCTCACAATCGCAAAGGACTATCTTATCCACCAGCGGATGAGCCTTGAACAACTTTACAAAGTTGCTGCCAAAACGACCCAAGCCAACCATTCCTAACCTGATTCCCATATTCACATCTCCTTATCTTTTTCTAAGCATTCCGTCAAAATAACTCTTATGCCTTTATTTCTTAACTTTTTCACTATCTGAATATCAGCACGCTCATCAGTCACCAGCGTAAACCTGTCGCTTTCAAGGGAACAATATGGCACAAAGGAAACTGTCCCTATTTTACCGGAATCCGCAAGGATGAAAATCTCCGTGCTATGCTCCACAGCGGCGGAAGCCAGAAGTGAGGTTCCCTCGTCCATGGTCATAACAACTCCGTCCCCGGAAATGGCGTCCGCACCAAGAAATGCCTTGGTGAAGTTATAGCGCCTTATGCCGTTTAATGCCGCTGCTCCGCACAAATCCATTCTACTGGGGCGCACCAGACCACCTGTCAAGCTGAACTTGCAAAGCTCCGTCAAGGTACTGTTATACACAAGGGAAGTCGTAACTATATTCAGATCGGCTATTGCTTCTGTGGACAGCCTTTCCGCAATGGCATTGCCAACTTCCCGCACAGTGGTTCCGGAATCAAAGAACACTCTGTCATGCGCAACGATCATATCAGCGGCTGCCCGCCCTATGGCACGCTTTTCATCCATGCACAATGAAGCCTGAAAACCAAAATTATAATCCCTTGCTTGAGGCATAACGGAATCACAAACACCACCAAGCACCCGTATCAGAAGCCCGTCTTTCTCCAAATCGGCAAAATAACGGCGCACAGTAGCTTCAGATACATCAAGTTCCTTCACGGCCTCCTGCACTCCAAGCCGTCCTTTCTGCTTGACAAGCGCAAGTATCCTGTTTTGATTATTTTCTCGTTTTCCCATAAAAACACCATACGCAGCATGCTTACTAATCGTGGTATATTCTACAAAAAAAATACCGTATGTCAAATAGTTTTATGCGTATAAAAATCAAAAAAATATTTTTTTCAATCAAAAAAAGACAGATGCAATCAATTTTCATTCACAAAAAGAAATATCTGCATAAAAAAACCGGCAAGACCATGTTTAACATGCAGTCTTGCCGGGTATTGTGATTTTAATCAGACTTAAATCTGATTAAAACATTATCAGATGTTCATCATGGCCTCAGGCCTGTATTTTTCTCCCACATAGGATAATCTTTCGCTTCCATCAAAGCTTGCAGCCTGATATAAGTAAAACTTTCAACATGTCCGTCAATCATGCTGACATTGATCACATTTCCATGGCGTTCATAATTAATAAGACCCATATTTCCGTTATAAACATAATTACATCCGCGATAAAGTCGGATCGTAGCCATGTCGTTCTGTGAGCCAA
>JAZURH010000139.1:0-2674 GCA_045606125.1 Lentisphaeria bacterium
GGGGGCGGGGAGGGGGGGGGGGGGATTCTGGAGAGCAAATCTTTTCCCTCCCCCCACCCACCACCCGTATAAGGTATCGCGCTTTGAATGAAAGTCAAATACAAAAAGAGAAAAATATTGTATTTATTTTGTGAATGTAAAGAAATGCAATATTAATTATTCAATTATGATTACAGCGTATTGAGTTATCTCAGTTGTTGTGATGGTTTTGGGAAACTTGATCCAACTGCAAATTGAAGAGGTAATTTTAAAACTGTCATCAAAATGCGTGCAGGTGTGAATACATTGGTTCTGGCAGAACTTACCGGTGCACAAAAGTACGTTTTTGAGTCGCCTTGGCCATTGTGTCCATCTTATTGTGTATTTTCAGCTGTTTTTTAGATTGCCTTTTAACATAAAAAATGGTGTATCTTCTATGGCACAAATGGAATCTGTAAAGTGTTTAAAAATGGGTAAAGTATGTTTTTTATGATATGAATGTAAGTCAAAACAGGCAGATGTAATTGAAAAAGGATGTGGTCTCTGTATATTCTGTGCCTGAATTACAGTTTTATTTGAAAGTGTATCAGGAAGGAGTTTTGCAATGAAAGAATACAGGGTTGGAATAATTGGATTTGGTTTTATTGGCAAGGTGCATGCCTATGGTCATCGTAATATTCCGCTGTTTTATGATCAGCAGGATTTCTGCAGTCGTGTGACCCATGTCTGCACTTCCCGCATGGAGACGGCGGAGAAAGCCTGCATTCAGGCGGACATACCAAATGCTGTGGCCGACTTCCGTGAAATAACCGAAAATCCCGATATCGACATAGTCGACATCTGCTCGCCGAATAATCTTCATTGTGAAGAACTTCTTTCCGCTATGGCTCATGGCAAGCATATATACTGCGATAAGCCTCTTACGGGGACACTGGAGGAGGCGCTGAAAGTGGAGGCGGCTCTGAAAGGCTATAATGGAATATCTCAGATGACGCTGCACTACAGATTCTATCCAACGACACTGCGGGCAAAGCAGCTTATTGAAGAAGGGGCAATTGGAGATATAATAGAATTCAGAGGAACTTATCTTCACTCCAGTAACTGCGATCCCAATACACCTCTCAAATGGAAGATGAGCGGGGCCGCCGGTGGAGGCGTGGTGGCTGATCTTGGTAGTCATATAATAGATCTGCTGGAGCATCTCTGCGGTCCCATCGGTGAACTTACAGCGGCTACACGCATTGCCTATCCGCAGCGCCCGCATCCTACGGAACCCGGACTTATGGTGGATGTGGACAGAGAGGACAATATGCATGTGGTGGCCAGGCTCAAGTCCGGCGCAATAGGCACTATCACTGCAACCAAGCTTGCCACTGGCACTGAGGATGAACTCAGTTTCGAAATATACGGAACCCGGGGCGCTCTCAAGATTGTGGCCGGAGATCTGCATCATCTTTACTACTATAACTGTTCTCTTGCGTCAAAGCCCATCGGTGGAGTGCGTGGCTGGACTGCCATTGACTGTGGTGGACGCTTTGAGGCACCGGCGGGAGGTTTCCCTGCTCCAAAGTCTCAGATAGGATGGCTCCGTGGTCACATGCACTGTCTGTACAATTTCCTGGACGCCGTGCATCGCGGACAGCAGGTTCAGCCTGATATTACCAGGGGAATTGCCGTGCAGCGCATGATCGATGCGGTGAGAAACTCGGCGGAAAGTGAGAAATGGGTGAAGGTGAACGATTGAAAATGGATCCGCTTGAGATAATAGAAAACTTCTACAGCAAGGATGATCCGCTGCTGGCTTTGCTTCTTAAACACAGTTCTCAGGTCAGAGACAGGGCAATGCGCATTATGGAAGCGTCCGGAAATATGAAGTTGGATGCTGAAATAGTGAAAAATGGGTCCATGCTTCATGATATCGGCATAATTAAGTGCCATGCTCCCAGAATATTGTGCAATGGGAGCATGCCCTATATAGCTCATGGTGTGGCAGGTGCGGAGATGCTGCGTGAATATGGGCGTATGCATGGAATGGACATGGAATCATACGCCCGTATTTGCGAGAGGCATACCGGAAGCGGAATAACCCGGCAGCAAATTGTGGAACGGGGGCTGCCGCTGCCCCCGGTTGACTTCCTGCCGGAGACGCCGGAGGAAAAACTGGTTTGCCTGGCTGACAAATTTTATTCAAAGTCCGGGGATATGAAAGAGGAAAGCCTTGAGCAGGTGCGGCGGGAACTTGCCGGATTCGGTGAAGATTCGTTGCGTCGCTTTGATGAAATGATGGCTTTGTTCAATATGAATTGAGGCATTAAACACCAATGAAACAGCCGTCCTGCGCTTGGCGGGACGGCTGTTTTTGAAATTGTCTCTTAAGGCTTTTTTTTTGCTGAACAGATATTATATTACCTTGTTTTTTAACTTGCATGATGTTTTTTAATGTAGAAAAGGGAAGAGTCTATGTCACAGCAGTTGTTGCTGGGCGATGAAGCATTTGCCCAGGGTGTGTTGGATGCGGGGCTGGCTGGCTGCTATGCCTATCCGGGAACGCCGTCCACTGAGATTATGGAGTATATGCAGGGTTCTGCCGATGCAGCGGAACGCAATGTGCATCGTGAATGGTCCAGCAATGAGAAAGTTGCTATGGAAGAGGCTCTGGGTATGTCCTTTGCAGGAAAGCGTGCCATTGTATGTA
>JAZURH010000140.1:0-3203 GCA_045606125.1 Lentisphaeria bacterium
AAAATCGCTTCGAAATCGCTCTGAAATCCGCTTTACAAAAAGTTATATGCCGCCCCAACGATCAATGCCGCATTTGCAGACTTCAGCCATAAACTTCGCTTTTTCAACGAGCAGGCTTGATTTTTACCATGAGCAATGCAAGTTAATCCCCTAATTACATCCGGCAGTTATTCAAACAAATGCAAACAATGACTACTCTGAACGAATATACATCCCAGGCTGTTAAAATGCTGCCTGAAATGTTCTCCTCCTGGAACAATCCGGTCATGTTTCTGCAATTCGGCAGCGGTCTGAATCCGGAAGGAATATTTGACGAACAGCCCCAGACCATCCCTCTCAGCATGCTGCCCGGAATGCCTAAACATAAAAATCCGGACAACGAACACCCGGAGCTTCTGTATGGAAAAGTAGCGGGCAATCCTGTACTGGCCACAAACGGACACAGGCATCTGTACGAGGGACTTGGAACCATGCCATGCGTGCTGCCGCTATGCATTGCGGCAGCGTCAGGTGCAAAAGCGGCAATCATCACAGGTTCAGGACTCTCCCTGAAAAATGAAATAAAGCCAGGAACATGGATGCTGCTCACAGATTTCATTAACGCCCACCATTGTTCCCCTCTTGATGGAAACCATGACATGCTGGAAAATCCTTTTCCTGACATGGCATGCGCCCTGTCCCAGCCATTGAACTCCGAGCTTATGAATGCCCTGGACAAGGTGGGCATATCACCGAAACTCGGCATATACATGTCCCGTCCCGGTTCCCAGTTCTGCACGGTAGCAGAAGCAGCGGCGGCCCGCAACAGCGGAGCAGACATACTCGGACATGACATGGTAATGGAAATAATAATGGGACATGCCCTGGGCATGAATATGTCAGCAGTGGTCCTTGCCGCCCTCAGCGCGCCAAACAACTATTCCCGACCGCTTACAAGAAAGGATTACATTGAAAGCTGCAGATTCTGCATCAAAGACCTGCTGCGTGGACTGAGAAACGGCATAAAAGAATACCTGGAAAGCTGAAACTCATAACATTCCGGCGCAGCGGCGCATCAGCTCCAGCACTGTATCCGTCCCGACTTGGGCAATACAAGGATAGACGCCATCGAATGCAGCACACATGAAATTGCATCTTACGCAGGGCATTTTATCAAGAACAGCAATTTTTGCATGTCTGTATTTGCCGTTGGGAAAATACAATCCGTAATGTCCGCCACCAGATATTACAACTTGAGGTATTTCCAGCACACCGGCGACATGGGCTGTACCGGTATCATTTCCCACAACAAAAACACTGCCAGCCACTATACTGAACAATTGCGGGACTGTTGTATTTCCGCAGCAGTTGACCACTCGCAATTCATCAGGCAGGCAGGACATTAACTAAGTTCATCGAAAGCATAAACTGTTCTTCAGAAAAGGCTGTAAAATCAATTACATAAAAAACTGCGTAGCATCGCATTGTTTTTTAGTAGAACAAACATTAAAATACCATTATGAAAAAGATACTTATAATAACCAATTGCCGTCTGGGCGATTCACTGGTCATGATCCCCGCATTGCATGCCATAAGAGAATATTACGGGCAGGCATTCATTGCTCTTGCCAGTGAATCACAGGCTAAAGGCATTGCAGCGGCACAGGATGTATTGGGAAATAGAGGGCTTGTGGACTCCTTTGAAAACATGCCGTTTTCCGGAAACTGGTTCAAGCGCCTGCTGTCTCGCCTTGGATTCTTTGTCAAAATGCGAAAAACAAAATGGGATACGGGCATAGTCCTGATGCCGCCGTGCCCCCTGTGAAATGCGAAGGCTGCCTGCTTACGGACTGCCCGAAAAAATGTATAGAACTCATAACACCCGCACGGGTAATAGATGAAATAAAAAAATGCGATTTTCTATAACAGATCTGCTATCCGGCAAAGACGAGGACTGCAGCCATGACGGTAAGTACAGGCTCCCCATGATATGCTTTCCACTGGCACTGGCAGTGGGACTCATCCTTTCCGCAGCACTTGCTCCCCGCTGCAGCAACAAGGCATTGCAGCTTCTGGTCATGTTCATGCCATTTCAGCTTTTCGCACTGGCGGCTGCTTTGTCGACACTTGTGCCGACTGTCATGGAAATCGGTTTCAAAAAAACTTTTGACATAAAGGAAAACATACCGTCCCCGGGAAAATGCGCTGTCCTGATAGTAGCATCGCTGCTGTTCGCCTATCCCTGCACCTGGATACTCAATACAGTTTCAGAATATGTATGCACCAGGCTTGACATCCCCGTAATAGAACAGAGTTTTGCCATACTGCCTGAAAACGCGGGCATTGTCCACAAAATCGTACTGTTCACATGCGCAACCATAATGGCGCCTGTTTCGGAGGAAATACTGTTCAGGCTTGTAACATACAAATACGCACGCAGTTTCTTGCCCATGCCTGCCGCAGCCGCAGCTGCTTCCGCATTGTTCGCCATTGCACACTGCACCCCACAGCTGACACTGTCCCTGTTTCTTATGGGAATGCTGTTCCAGATCATGCGCCATCTGGGAGGACTGCCGCTGGCCATAGCGCTTCACTGCATTTTCAATGGGATCTCACTTTGTTTCATGCAGTAGAAGCGCTGTCGGCAAATATCTTATTTCAACACTGAAAGGGCATGCTCTATCATCTGCTCACCCAGGAACTGGGACGCCTTTCCGGCACTTGGCAGAGTTTCATATCCTCCGTTTCCGTAATTGCAGGGAAGCGCCACATATCCTATTTCGCCCATGCCAAGTCCAACAAGAACGGTAAGCGGGAAACGGGATCCATCCCTTATAGCCTGCCCTATCTCCACAAAAGGCTCGCAAGGCAGTGACACCATGGCAATGGCATCGCCGAACTTGATGGAGGATATCTGCTCAAAACGCTTTTCAGGATGCTCAGTTTCACGGCAGCTCATCAGCGCTTTGGCGAAAAACTTCTGGGCATAGGGTGTGCCCTTTGCTATATCTTCGCTGGTAAAGTCCCGTCCCGGTTCCATTTCAGCATCCTTGTACTTTTCATACACAGCGCATGCCTCGGCATATTCTTCATCGGTAACGGTCATATAAGGCGCCTCAAAAGTAACGCTGTCAGTTGAAATACCACTGAACTCCACCTTGCGGAGCTGATACAGTGCGGCAAGCACGGCTGCCGCATACCCAAGTCGGAGGCCAAGCGGTCTT
>JAZURH010000141.1:0-2598 GCA_045606125.1 Lentisphaeria bacterium
ACCGCTTGGCCTCCGACTTGCGTGATCTCACCCGACGGTTCAACATCGCCGGTGCAGGACACACCGGAAGGTCCCGTGGCAACAGTAGTTCTGCCCCCCTCCGCAATATGCACTTTACGCAGGGGCGCAAAGGCATCCGGAGCCGTAACAACAGGCAAAAAACGTGTTCTGGAAAATCAGTTGATCAGATATACTTTTGACGAAAAAGGCAATGTTGTATCCGCATACGACAAGACGGCGGAAAGAGAAATCATCAAGCAGGGAAAGGCCGGAAATGCCTTCACTTTGCAGGTTGATGTGCCAAATGTATTCGATGCCTGGGACATTGAAGTCACCATGGACGAAGAAAGGCAATGGTCACCAGTGGAACACAATGTATCAATGCCGGTAACAGGCCCAGTTATCAGCAGTCTGGAAATCAGCTTCAAAATCGGAGATTCCAGTGTCCGGCAGCGGGCTGTACTGCGGGCTGATTCCAAGCGGCTTGATTTCATCACAGAAATCAACTGGCATGAAAACAACAAACTGCTGAGAGTAGCATTCCCGGTTGATATTTTCGCGGACTACGCGTCCTTCGATATTCAATATGGTATACTTAAACGCCCGATAAACACAAATACAAGCTGGGAAAAAGCAAAGTTCCAGGTATGTGGTCAGCGCTTTGCTGACATTTCAGAAGGCAATTACGGCGTTGCACTTCTGAACAACTGCAAATACGGATACAGAACCATAAACGGCGAACTTGAACTGGCACTGCTTAAGGCTCCCGCATTCCCCGATCCAACGGCTGACAGAGGATATCATGTATGCACTTACAGTCTGCTGCCCCATGAAGGAAGCCTGGAACATTCGGATACACTCAGTGAAGCGGCAGCACTCAACAGGCTCCCTGCCCTGCTGCTGGACTACGAAGCTTCTGCACAAGGCCCGTTCACGCTGGACAGCGAAAGCGCAACCCTGGAAGTGATAAAGAAAGCAGAGAAACAGGACAGGCTCGTCATCCGCGTCGTGGAAACTCTCGGCCTGAGAACAAAATGCGTCCTGAACTCAACAATAAACTCCTCCGAACTTGTAGAAACAGATCTGGTGGAATGGAAACAGGGCAGAAAAATACCCTTCATAAACGGCAAGGCCGCCTTTGAAATGAAGCCCTTTGAAATAAAAACTTTCTTTGTTTAATGCTGCTCCGCATTGCTGCGAAGCAGAACCGCAGGTTTGCACCTGCGGCAAAGAACAAAAAAAACCGCAGGTTTGCACCTGCGGCACAGAACAGAAAGTGGGTTATATCACGGTGCAGACTGGAGCGTGTGCATAGTCGTGATAGCGCTCAGGCATTCTTGCCTCGGCAAGAGGCGCATCATGCAGCAGCACACGGAACTTCCACTTTTTAGAAGCACCTTCCTGTATTGCAAAGCTGACATTTTTCGCCATATTGCCTCTGTAATACTGCTCTGCATACGGATTTGCCGTCATCAGACCGTAATTCCTGACATGCCAGCCGGTTGGGAAATTATCATTTACAGGATTATCCATAATGCAGATTCCAGTCTTTCCGCCTTCGACATCGCCGTAATAATCGCACCAGCTTGCGTGAGTTCCCCAGCATTCATCCTCGCCGATCGAACCATCCGAAAGGGTGATCACGCCTCCGTTGACTCCATCCATGGTCGTTGCGACACGAACCGAGCAGATTCCGCCTTCCTTCGTATCGCCAATAAACACATCGCCATAGGCCGCGATGAACTTCACATCGCAATCAATAGTGCGTACTTCGCCGTCAGCAGTGAATGAATATTCACGCACTTCAGCCATAAGCTTTTTGCCGACGCCATTGACCCAGTCAAGATTCAGGCGTATCTTCGCGCGCAGTGGTCCTTCCTCGACAATTTCAATTTTATTTGTCAGAATGCGGCCGGATTTTTCCACTTCTTCCCACAGGTTCCATCCATTCACTTCACCCCAGCCGGTCCACATACTTTTCTGGTGAATATGATCGTTTGTCTCACCGGGGACATCTGCCATGGGATATGCTCTTGTAACAGGCACATTGCTGCAGGAGTTAACAGGCCACAGGAATGGTTTTGCCCACTTTTTGCAGCAATGCAGAGTCGTAAAAAGCTTTCCATCCACCAGGATATCCAAAGATTTGGGTTCTTTTCCCTTTTCGACACTTATAGCACCGCACTTGGCCGCACCCTTTTTCAATTCATATACAGCTTCACAGCCGGCATCAAGTTCCGCTACCTTGAAAAGCAGGGATTTGCCGTTTTCGTTCACCTGACACGGCACTTTCTTTCCATCTTCGCCAACCAGATGCCATACTTTTCCTGCATCAATCGGCTCCTGAAATTCAACAGAAGCAAAACATGATTCCCGTCTATGATTCCCTGCCTTGACCAATATTTTCGTCATTTTTCATCTCCATAAAAAACCGCCTCCCGTAAATCAGAAAGCGGCAAAATTATTAATGGTGCGAGAAAACACGTTCAGGTGCATGGAACAACGCAACGCCAAGCTCATTGGCACGGGCGATGACCTCTGCATCCTTCAATGATCCGGCAGGAAGTCGGATCGTAGCCATGTCGTTCTGTGGGCCAA
>JAZURH010000142.1:0-7843 GCA_045606125.1 Lentisphaeria bacterium
TGCCTCCGCAATTGCGGAGGCCACTGGGGCCGATGCTGCCTTCCATGGAAAACTTTATAATATTTCCCTGAATAAAGGAAAGATCAACGCTGAAACATTTTTCTGGCTGGTTCCGTATGAAAACAGGATTGTTACATTTGATGTTACGGCTGCACAGCTTGAGCAGCTTATGACGGAGCAGTGGAGACAGCGCAAGGCGTACAGGTATAATGGCCCCTGGAATATGAAGTTTGCGATCAGAGAAAACAAGGCTGAACTTCTTTCCATAGACGATGAAGTTCCGGCTCCGGATCGTAAATGGAGGGTGGCTTTCAACAGTCACGCCGCAGCCGGTTCCGGGGCTTTCCCTGTGCTTCAGTCTATTGTTGAAAATCCAGCGTCAAATGTGAAAGTTTCCTCTATTACTACACGGGAAGCTGTTGTACGGTATTTGAAAAAACACCAGGCTGAACTTGACATAAAAGCCGATTGGATAGAAAAATGAAATTGACTTTTCTTGGCAGCGGCACATCTCATGGAGTGCCAATGATAGGGTGTGACTGTGATGTGTGCCGTTCTGAAGATCCCAGAGACAAGCGCCTCCGCGCCTCTGCATGGCTGCATGATGAAAATGTCAGCATTGTTTTTGATGTGGGACCTGATTTCAGGACTCAGGTGCTCCGGGCAGGAATAAAAAGACTTGATGCTGTGCTGCTGACCCATACTCATGCAGACCATCTTAATGGAATAGATGATCTGCGTGCATTCGGGCATGCTTCGCAAAAATATCTTCCTTTCTATGCATCAAGCACGGACCTGGAGTTTGTCAGAAAGCATTTTGAATATATTTTCAATGATGAAAAATTTGAATTGAAGTGGGGTATTCCCCGTCTGACAATGATGAACGCCGATGCTCCCTTTGAATTGCTTGGATTGAAGTTTACTCCTGTTCCAATGCAGCATGGCCGCTGGCGGACAACAGGATACCGTTTGGGCAATTTTGCGTATCTGACGGATTGCAACAATATACCTGAGTCCTCAATGGAGCTTCTTGAAGGTGTTGATACAGTTGTGATCGATGGATTGAAAATGACTCCCCATCCGACTCATTTTTCCATTGGCCAGGCCTTGCAGGCTGTGTCCTCCCTTGGGGTCAAACGTATATATATAACTCATTTATGTCATAATGCCGGCAGGCATGAGGATGCCGCCCGTCTTCTGCCGGATAATGCCTTTTTTGCATTTGACGGGCTTGAAATTGATATTTGACATAAGAGGCAATTTCATAACTATTATAGAAATGCGCGTTGAGATGAACATATTGGCATCGACAGCGCATTTTCGCAGCACGAAAGTGCGGCTTCGAGCCGTTATCTCAGCCGCTGTGCTCATCTCCTTGCTCATTTTGCGCTATTTTTTACTTTATAAAAGTGAATTGCTATTTTGCATTGAAGATATACTTTCTCCATAAGTATTTTAAGATTAGGCTTTTATTGCGGGAAAAGGCGGGTTTTATATGCAGAATGATTCATGTAAACATGTTTTCAATGTAAAGAAGATACATAAACTGCGCAGGGAAATAGTCACATCTGATGGACAAACCGGTATCACAGGGCTTGTCAGTTCATGTTTTCAGGTGACGCCGGATTTGGCGGCCATAGTTGTGAATCTGCGCAAGACAGGGCAGAGCGTGTGTGATTTTGAACTGGGAAACGATATATATCTTTTTGATTCCATGGAGAATATGGGGGCCCGGGAGCCCGTTACAATTCTGCGTTCATTTGAAGACAAGCATCCGGAATATGGCACGAAGATATACTGGTCCCGCTATGACGGTCATGTGGGTTTTGTCCCCGTGGACGCAAAATTGCCGGACGGAACGCCCCATCCGGCTGCCGGTACTGGATTCAGCATAGGAACTGTAATTGCAATACCGCAGAAATTGGCAGGAGCAAAGGAGTTTTCAGTTTATCGAAATAATTCCGGATATTTTCTGATGATAACCCAGCTGGCATACAGGGATGGAACCCTTCAATGCACAGGACGCACAGTGGTGCGCGGAGTGGATTATTTCCCCGGAGGATGCGCGCCCGGATTGGGAGATGTGCTTTTTGATGGTGAGGACATTATAATTCCTTTTTCAACTGTTGGCAAAAATGGCGGCAGTTATGGGCAGGGGCTGCTTAGAATGGAGTTCAGTGGAGATAAATGGCAGCCCGGTGGTTTTATTATGGTCGAGCCGGAAAAAGGAGATACACAGCCAATGTTCAATGTGCCTGCGCCCTCTGACGGGTTAAGCGGATGCGAAGGCTCTGTCGTGCGTCTTGCCGGCAATGAAGTCGCATATACCTGCCGGGAATGGGGTAATACTCCCTGGGCGCCTGAACCGCTGGAGGCAAGCAGAGTGCGTATATGGAGGGGAACACTTGAAAATGGATTGAAAAAGGTGTATGAAAAGCCGTTCTTCCATACTCTTTCCCCTATAAGCGTCGGCGTCACTCATGACGGTGTTCCGTTTCTGATGACAAACGCATATCAGACAGTTGACTGGAGAGGGGAAACAGTCGGATCCATTTCCCTGCGTGAAAAATTGGTGCTCTATCCGCTGAACGGTGAGAACCTTGAGCCGGGAGAACCCTTAATGCTCTGCGATACAATGGCAGAGTTCGGTGAACCTGAAAAGACGGCCCGATGGTATGCCGATCATCCAATGTCATGGCGTATAACATTGAAAGGATGCAAAATAAACCTTGCCACATGGCGTGTATTTAATCATATTGAAGCAACGGGACGGACTCCGACGGAGCACAGCGCAGCGTATGTGGCTGAAATAGAATGTCTCGTGTAATGGAAAATGTTATAGCGCAGCAAGTATGTGCTGCGCTATTTTTTCTTCAGTGAGGTTGTATTTTTTGCGGAGTTCTTCTATGTTTCCGTGGCGGAGAATGGTGTTGGCAGGCCATGTGAATGGAAGCAGCGGCGCGGCGTCTGCAATTTCTGACAGAGCGTTTTTCAGGGACGCATACAGCCCGTCTGGTGTATAGTCGTCCATTACCACCTGTGGTTTTGAAGAAAGTTTTTTTGCCAGTTCATTGTCAAACGGCAGGATGAAGCGGGCATTAACAATGCGTGCCTTTATTCTGTGTTTTTCAAGAAGCGCTGCCACCTTCAATGCCCGTGCCAGTTCTGCGCCGGAGGCCCAAATGCTCAAATCTGCATTTTCCGGATCGCATATGACAGTGGATTTTCCGCATTCCACAGGTGTTGTGGTGCCGGGTAATTCCGGGTATTTTCCCCGTGGGTAACGCAGAATGACCGGTGATGCCAGGGAGTATGCAAGATAAAGCATTTCCTTCATTTCATTCCGGTCTGCCGGTGACATTATGGTAAGATTGGGAAGCTGCTTCAGAAAGGGCAGGGCATATATGCCGTGATGCGTAGGGCCGTCGGGGACGGCTCCAGTTCTGTCAATACAGAAGATAACAGGCAGATTGTTCAGGCATATATCGTGGTATACATTATCCAGTGCCCTTTGGAGGAAGGTCGAATACATTGCGACGACAGGGCGCATTCCCCTGCATGCAAGTCCTGAAGCAAAGGCCACTGAATGGCCTTCTGCTATTCCTTCATCAAAGCATCGCTCCGGGAATTTTTTTTCAAATTCTGCCAGTCCTGTTCCGCTGCACATTGCCGCAGAAATGGCTGCAACATCTCCATGTTCCTCCGCCAATGCACACAGGGCTTCTGAAAAGGCATCTGAATATGTTTTTCCAGAGGACGCATGTATTGTGCCTGTTTCCCTGCAGAAAGGCGACACGCCGTGAAATATTTCAGGATTTTTTTCTGCCGGGGTGTATCCGCATCCTTTTTGGGTGACAACATGGAGAATGACAGGTTTACCGGAAGGGAGAGCCTGCATAATGGAGCAAAGTTCTTTTATGTTGTTTCCGTCTATTGGACCGAAATACCTGAAGCCCAGTTCCTGGAAGAGTATTCCATCTGAAAAGAATATTCCCTTTATGCTGTGTTCAATTCTGCGCAGCAGCCTTAGAAATATATTTTTTTTGTTTTTTTCCTGCGCTGAAATGCTGGAACGTATGCGGTTGTAGAATCTGCCCGATATGATTTTGTTCAGACATTTTCTTATGCTTCCCCTGTTGGGGGAAATTGACATCTGGTTGTCATTGAGGATTATAAGCAGTCTGCCGTTTTTATCCCTGATATTGTTCAATGCCTCCCATGCAATTCCGCATCCCAGCGCCCCATCCCCTATGACTGCCACGATTTTTCCGGGGGTGTCAAGCATGTCAAGCGCCTTTGCCGCCCCGGCTGCCTGTGATATGGACACTCCCGCGTGTCCGGTGCATACCGGGTCGGTACTGGATTCTGCAGGAGATGTAAAACCTGAGCATCCATCAAACTGTCGCAGTCTTTTGAAGGAGTTTTCTCTGCCTGTGAGAAGTTTGTGGGCGTAAGCCTGATGCCCTACATCAAAGAATACTGCATCATTTCCATTAAGATCAAAGTATTTATGCAGGACCACGCAAAGTTCAACAGCGCCAAGCGACGAAGCCAGATGCCCTCCATTCTCAGAGACGGAAGCAATGATGTCCTCTCTAAGAGCAGCGCATATTTTCTGCAGCTGCTCCTGAGTGCATTTTTTCAGTTCTTTATGTGACGGATACTGCATATTTTGCGTGGTGGTAGCAGCTGTTTAATCAGCCATCCTTTCTTCCAGTTCAGCAGCAAGTTCGACTACATCAACCCATTCAGCTTCTGCATCTTCTGAAATGTATTTTATTTTCTGATCGAGCTGGTCATATAGCTTGTCGTAGTCAAGCATTTCGTATGTATGCCCCCAGAAGTAGAATAATCCGCAACCGGCTTTTGCCTGTTCATAGAGTGAAAGAAAATCCCTGGACATGAAATGGCAGTTTGTGGAAATATTCATTATTTCACGATTTTCTGTGAGTTCTGTGGAGCGCCCTGTTCCTCTGGCATATGTAAAACCGGCTGCCTTCAGACCGTCTATTGCCTCCTGTGTGACGCCTCCGCAGGGCCATGCAAAACCGGTGCAAGGCTTCTGGAATGTTTCCTCAAGCCAGTTCTTTGCCTTTACTGCCGCCTCCATGAACTCTTCATGGGGGACTTTGCCTGCAACTTCGTGGCCCCAGCAGTGTGAAGCCACCTGAAAATCACCATAGGTGCTTTTCAGACTCTCCAGACCGACAGACCCGCCACGGAAACCATTATGGGACCAGCCTTCTGTCAGCTTGCACCAGCTGGGCATTACATTTTTTTCACCGATTCTGCCGGGGCAGATATTGAAGGTGGCTTTTGCTTTATGGGCTTTGAAGATCTCAATGGCTTTTACATCTGTGTAGACACCATCGTCCCAGCACATCGCAACTTTGACTTTTTTCATTTTTACCCCTTTGAAAATTGTGTTATTTTCCGTGTCTTCCGCCCGAACGCGGATCACTGTATCTTTTTCTGGGATTGTCGTCCCACCACTTGTCCTTCTTTGTTTCCCGGCTGTATCTTTCCTGTCTGGGGGAGGCTTTTCCATTGTTGTGGAAATTGCTCCTCTCTGCATGATGTCCTGTATGCCGCTCCGTTACGCTGCCATGTTTCCTCTGCTGGCTTTTTTCCTGTTGTCCCTTTATGCGGCGCACAATTTCTTTTATTGCGAGTCTGGCTGTGGCGAATGCGGCATGAAGGTTGTAGCCTCCGGTGGGGCCGTCTATATCAAGTACTTCGCCGGCAAAGAAAAGTCCGGGCGTCAGTTTGGATTCCATTGTGTATGGATCCACATGGTCTCTGGAAATTCCTCCAGCGGTTACAATGGCTTCCTTGACAGGGCGTATTGCCTTTATTTCAAGCGGAAGGTTTTTAAGGGCGGATATAGCCTTCTCAATCGGCATTTTTCCGAAAGTCCTGTTGAGATTTGCGGCAAGTTCCGTTGGAATGCCTGATTTTGAGAGAATTGCATTCAGAGTACTTCCCCTGTATTGCTTTAAAGAAGGAAGAATGTCAGCTGTTGCTGTGAATGTTTCAAGTCTTGTATGGGCGATATGCCTTGATGCATCAAAAACAGCACTGCCGCGAAGAACATCTCCGTCACAGAGTATATTTCCCCGTGTCTCTGCTATTATTGTTCCATCATTGCTGAATATCCTGATTACGGCATCTTCAATGTTTGATTCACGGGTACCGTTGAAAATCTGGGATACTGTTTCCATCCCTGCCAGTCCAGGCCGCAGCTCAGTTACATTATGCTCCAGTTCCGCTGCCATGCGCTGCCCGTCCCCTACGCTGCCTGTTTTAGGATAGGATATTCCTCCCGTGGCAAGAAGCACATGGTCTGCAGTAATCTCCATGCCGTTTTCCGTTTGTATCAGCCACTTCCCATCCTTGATTCCTGATATGGATTTGACTGGCATATTCAGTGCAAGAGGCACCTTCATATCCCGTAGCATATCGGTGAACAGGTGCAGGACATCGTCTGCATTTTCTCCAACCGGATAGATTCTTTCCCTTTTTACAACGGTCCTCAGACCCTGTTTTGCAAACCACCTGCGCAGATCCTCCGGAGTGAAGTTCCGCACAGCTTCTTTCAGGAAGACCGCAATTTCTCCGCCGTAGTCCTCCAGCATTTCATCTGCTGAGGCATCATGGCTTATGTTGCAGCGGTTGTTTCCGCACATAAGCAGTTTCAGTCCCGGCCTGTGCCTGCGCTCAAGGATCATGACAGGTATGCCAGCTTCTCCCGCAGCCGCTCCAGCCATCAGTCCGGCTGCTCCTCCGCCTATGATCACAAGATTTTTCATGTTTTGATATTCCTGTTCAGTCCCTGTCGCTTGCCGCCCTTGCTCTGAGTATGTAGTAGAGCAGCGTCATGATGGCGGATACGGCGCTTGCCACGTATGTCATGAAAGCCGCATTCAGCACGCTGCCTGCATGATCTCTCTCGTAGGGCTGCAGCAGACCTGCATTTACCATGGCTTCCTTGGCTCTGGAACTGGCGTTCCATTCCACCGGGAGAGTTACTATGGTGAAAAGTACTGCCCCTGCAAAAAGTATGCAGCCCAGGTTCAACAGGAAAGGTGCGTTCAGGAACATGCCGAGGATTATGATGATATAGGAAAATGAACTGCCGATGTTCGCGACTGGAACAAGGGCCGAGCGCATGCCGAGCCAGGCATAGTTTTCTGCATGCTGGAGGGCATGGCCGGCCTCATGACATGCCACTCCTATGGCAGAGAGGGAATTGCTTGAATAGACAGGATCGGACAGGCGCAGTGTGCGGCTGCCCGGATCATAATGGTCTGAAAGAAAACCGCTTGTGCGTTCTATGGTTATATCATATACTCCGTTTCTTTTAAGCATCGTGTCCGCAGCCTGTGCTCCGGTCATGCCTGTGGAGGAGGCTGTGTTGGAATATTTTGAAAATGTGCTTTTCACATAGAAGGACGCAAACATTGAAAGTATGAGTCCTGGAATTGCAAAAATAAGATAAAGCGGATCGAAAAACATGATATTTCTCCTTGTTTATGTTTCAGAATGTTTCTATCGGACAGCTTGGTATTGAATTAATGAAGGCTGCACCGTAGCGCTTGGTCATGATCCTGCTGTCAAGGATCACTACTATGCCTTCGTCCTGCTGTGTTCTTATAAGACGGCCGAAGCCCTGTCTGAATTTCAGTACAGCTTCCGGCAGGGAGTATTCGTTGAATGAACTTCTTCCCATGTTTTCAATGCGGGCGCTTCTGGCCTTCATAAGTGGATGGGACGGTACAGAGAACGGCAGCTTTGTTATGATTACATTTATGAGGGCATCACCAGGCACATCCACGCCGGTCCA
>JAZURH010000143.1:0-2321 GCA_045606125.1 Lentisphaeria bacterium
TTCTGCCGTGTCCGGCAAGTACGATGCCATTTTCCACCTTGTCTATATGAAAGCCGCCGCCGTCCTCAATGTCCGCCACTGAAAACTTTATAAAGCGCTCGCCGGCAGCATTGTCTGATACGGTCACTTCCAGGTCGTCGATGCATCTTTCAAGATGGGACTTGAACTGCATCACGGCAAAGGCCACGCTGCACTTGAGGGCGTTTTCCCTGTCCTTTCGGAAATCCACCTCTTTTTCCATGACAGCCCATTTCCGCCATTGCGAAGCCATTCCGGCAATGTCCGTAATAATCGACAATTTCATAGAGTTACCTCAAAATGTCATTTATCAGTTGGCTTTTGACTGCAATGATCATGTTTCAGTTATCTTATGCTGAAATGGCTGCGAAGCTGTTCAACCATGTCTGTTTTCTCCCAGGGGAAACAGTCACGGCCGAAATGGCCGTAGCTTGCCGCTTTTTCATAGGACCAGCCGTTGCCGGGGTGCTTCAGTGCAAGTCTGTGGATTATCGAACTGGGACGGAAATCAAAGAGCTCGCCTTTTTCAAGCATTGCGGTGAGGGCATCATCCCCGATTTTTCCCGTGCCGAAGGTATCGACAAGGAAACTGAGGGGTCTGGAAAGGCCTATCCCGTACGCTACCTGTATTTCACAGCGGGTTGCAAGACCTGCCGCAACTATGTTCTTTGCTGCATAGCGTGCCATGTAGCTGGCGGAACGGTCTACTTTTGAGGGGTCCTTTCCTGAGAAGGCGCCGCCGCCGTGGCGCCCCATGCCGCCGTAGCTGTCAACTATTATCTTGCGTCCGGTGAGACCGCAGTCCCCGTTGGGACCACCCATTACAAATGAGCCGGTCCCGTTGATATGGCAGTTGCCGCCGCAGATGTCAAAATCTTCAAGCAGGTAAGCCGGTATGACCTGAGGGATCAGGTCGCGGACAAAGTCCACCACTTTTTCCTCTGCCTCAGGCTCGTGCTGATGAGCCACCACAAGATCCGTTACGGCTGCAGGGCGGCCTGACCCGTCATAGCGGACCGAAACCTGGCTCTTTGAGTCCGGGCGCAGGAAAGGTGCTTTTCCCGTATGGCGGAGTTCTGCCATGCGTTCCACAAGACGGTGAGCATAGTATATTGGGGCAGGCATCAGATCCGGTGTCTCATCACAGGCGTATCCGAACATGAGCCCCTGGTCTCCGGCGCCCTGGTCATTTGCGGAATCAGTGGCTTTGTTGACTCCGGCGGCTATGTCCGGCGACTGGGTATGTACGCGGAGCATGATCTCTGCATCTTCCGATGAGAAGCCCAGTCCGGGGACATTGTATCCTATTCTGTCTATGACTTTCCTGGCGACGGCCTTGTAGTCAATGTCCGCCTTTGTGGTTATTTCACCAGCAATAAGAAGGAAATCCGTTGTGGCGAGGGTTTCACATGCTACCCGGCTTTCTGGATCGGCTGCAAGGATGTTGTCAAGGATGGCATCGGATATCTGGTCGCATACTTTGTCAGGATGACCTTCAGAAACTGATTCCGATGTAAATACTCTGATTTCTTTCATGACAAATCTCCGTAAATGTTTTTTCTTCTGAATGGAGAGCCGATTATTTTTTTTGACACAAAAAAGACCTCCTGAACTTATCAAGAGGCCTTTGCCATACATTTTGAGCGAACTTTTTTTGCTTTCGCCACATCGCCATTTCTGGCAACCACCTTGGGGCTCGCTGTAATGCTTGACCTAGGTTGGTAGGAAACCATTCAGGTTTGTCCATCTTGATGTTTTCATTGGTAGTATTGGTAATATAGCATAAATCGTTGAAAAATCGAATGAGTAAGATTTTAATTGTAAAAGTAAATATCCTGAATATTTGTTTTATCTGTAAGTTTGGTTTTACACAAAACGCAAGTTTTTTGAGTATTATATGGAGGCATTCTGTGTTTGAAGTTGCAGCGCCTGATTATGCCGTGAATTATGTAAGATGATTTTTATTATACTGTGTTTATTGCTGCAAGTCCTGAAAATAGGATATGAACTGGATTGCGTATACCGGGACTGGGAAAGAAGAGCCGGGAGTGTATTGATTTTTATTTGTTTTGTCATTGTTGAAATAGTCCCCGGATTCAGAAATATCATCCGGTGGGATTTTTAACAGATTGAGTAATCTCTGGTGGCTTATATGAGTTTTTTATGTGTATTGAGTTGTTATGTTATAATTGAATCTTATTAAATTGCAATTATTTATATACAAAAAATAAATTCAATTATTTTCTTTTTGAGATATTGTTTTTTGTGGATTGTGCTATACCTTATACGGGCGGTGGGTGGGG
>JAZURH010000144.1:0-3166 GCA_045606125.1 Lentisphaeria bacterium
GAATATCTGCGCCGCAACTGCATTGGCAGCACCATGGAAGCCACTGTTGTCCGTATGGATGGAAACATTGTCATTGCCGAATTGGATATGTATTGCGCCCGGGGCGTTGTGATGTCCAGGGACAAGCCACATCCCGGAGAACGGATAAAAGTCACCATCAAGGAAGTGTTCCCTGAAGCGGGACGCCTTGTAATGCAGAGAAACTGATCGGCTGCGCTCAATACCATGTCCATATACGATGCCAATCCAGTAATGCTTGCAGTGGAGTCACTGCATTTCCAGATAGCGGAAAATGTGCTGATAGACAATCAGGATCTTCTTGTCCGCGAGGGAGAAAGAGTCGCTCTTGTCGGCCGCAACGGCAGCGGCAAGTCCTCTCTTTTGCGTATTCTCGCTGGACATGAAAATTTTTATACGGGTGATATCAGCACCCGCAAGCGTCTTCGCATGGCATATCTGCCTCAGGAAGTCGATTTGACTCCGGGCAGTACAGTGCGCCAGTCCATAATGGAGGGCGCCGCTGAACTTATGGACATGATAGCCGAATTCGGCCATGCTTCGGGTGCACGCCAACATGAACTTGAGGCTGCCATAACGGAACGCGGTGGATGGGATGTGGAAAATACAATACAGATGCTTGCCACATCTCTTTCCATTCCCCCTATGGACAGGTGCGTAGATACTCTTTCCGGTGGTGAAAAAAGAAGGGTTGGATTGGCAAAAGTGCTTGTGGACATGCCTGATATGCTGCTGCTTGACGAGCCGACAAACCATCTGGACAGCGAGACCATAGAATGGCTGGAGGATTTTATCCCAAAGTCCAGGACAACTTGTCTTATAATAACCCACGACAGATATTTTCTTGATAAAGTGGCAACCCGCATAGTTGAACTTGCCGATGGAAAACTTTATTCCTATGACGGCAATTATTCAGATTTTTTGAGGCGCAAGGCTGAACGTATTGAGGAGGCTGAGGCTCTTGAGGCCAAGCGACTGTCCTTTATAAGGCGGGAAATGGACTGGATACGCCGGGCACCCCAGGCCCGCGGGACTAAATCCTGGAGCAGGGTGCAGCGTTTCGAGGAAGCTTACAACCAGGAAGCACTGAAGCGTGAGAAGTTTGTTGAACTTCTTATTCCACCGGCACCGCCGGTAGGCAACATAATCGTCCAATTGAAGGACATATTCCTTTCTCTGGGCGGTCGCAGGCTTATAAACGGGCTTTCCCTTGATTTTGAGCGTGGCATGCGCCTGGGTATTGTAGGCCGCAATGGTCTTGGCAAGACCAGTCTTCTGCGTATAATTCTTGGTGAACTGCAGCCTGACGGAGGCACTGTGCGCGTTGGTGACCGGGTAGTGTTCAATTATGCAGACCAGCACCGGGTCAAGCTCCACGATGAGAAGACCGTCTTTGAGGAAGTTGGTGAAGGGAATGACTTTGTCATGTTTGACGGCAGAAAAGTCAGTCTTTGGACATATTTGAGGAATTACCTTTTTCAGGATGAGGAGATAAACTCTCAGGTCGGGCGTCTTTCCGGCGGTGAACGGAATCGACTTGTACTTTCAATTATTCTGAAGAACGGGGGAAATTTTCTTCTTCTGGACGAGCCGACAAACGATCTTGATCTGCCGACTTTGCGCGTACTTGAGGAAGCGCTTTCTGATTTTGGCGGATGCCTTGCCGTGGTAAGCCATGACCGATACTTCCTCAACAGGGTATGTACTCACATATTGGCTTTTGAGGATGATGGCACTCTGACATTTACGCCGGGAAATTATGCCTACTATGCTGAGCGCAAAAAAAGCCTTGCTGCTCCTAAAAAAGAAGAGAAGGCTATGCCACAGGCTGCACCTAAAAAGGAGCAGAAGCGCAGGCTCAAGTGGAGCGAGCAGAAGGAACTTGAGTCTATGGAGAACACCATAATGGAGGCGGAGGAGAAGGTGTCTGAAATAGAGAACATGTTCTCATCGCCTGATTTTCATGCCAAGTACGGCAAGCAGACAGCAGAACTCACCCGGCAGCTTGAGGAGGCAAAGACCCGCGTTGCCTGGCTTTATGAACGCTGGGCAGAACTGGAGGCCATAAGGGATGGCTCGGCAAACTGAAGGGATTGTCCGGAGGCTGCTTACAGTCCGTCAACAAAGGCCATTGCTCTCAGAGAATCTTCGTCGGAACAGTTTTGTTCAAATACCCTGAGTGCGTCAAGAGCCTTGACCTGTCTGTGGAATTCCAGCGGCAGGTCTCCATCTCCCGGAATGAGATGCAGATCACCGAACAGTGCATCCTGGTTTTCTATTTTTGAATCTGACCAGTGTATATGCTTTATTATTTCCGGTCTTGCAAGAAAATCGAAAAGATGCTTTTCCCTTTCTTCTCTGCTTGCGTATCCCATTACGCTGGAAGCCGCATGGCTGGTGTCCAGTGCCAGGCAGACATTCGAGCTATCTACATCATCGAATATTCTGAACCATTCAGTTGCTGATGAACCGTATAGATGCCTTGTTTCCGGTGAACGCAGGACCATATTTTCAATGCAGAAAAGCAGTTTTCTGCTTTTGGCTTCGTCTGCCAGAGTCTTCAGGCCGTCTATCATTCTTTCATAACATCCTGTCAGTTTCCCTTCTATGCTTTCAAAACCGCAGGTATGTATTATGACTCTGTCTATTCCGTGCGCTGCGCTGGCGGCTATGGCCTGTCTAAGGTATTCCATATCCTCTTTTCGCTCCACATCATTGTATGAAGCAAGATTCAGCGCCCTGCTGCTTGTAAACGGGAGATGTGAGCTAATCATGAATTGCTTTATTTCTTCCCAGTCGGTTTTTTTTTGCACTTTGAGGATTTCCCCTTCGAACCCCAGATTGTTGTTTTTGAAGAAGTCGGCGTTATGGTTTGAAGTGACTGCATAGTTGTTCGGATGAAACTTCATGATTTTCTCCTGTAGTTTATTTCAGCAGGTTTCTTATTTCGTCTATTGTCAGGCTGCATTTTGTACCAGCGGCATCAACTCCTCCGACCACGGCATCGAAAAGTTCCCGTTTGTATTGGACCACATCAAGTACCCGCTCTTCAATGGAACCGCCTATTATTATTCTGTATGCGAAGACAGGCTTGTCCTGTCCAATGCGGTGGGTTCTGTCTATGGCCTGGTTTTCCACTGCTGGATTC
>JAZURH010000145.1:0-5724 GCA_045606125.1 Lentisphaeria bacterium
ATCCGACTTGACAGGGAACATAGGCATATTCCCCTCTTCTTACTACATGCCCCGGAGCTTCAAATGAAATCTCTATGGAGAAGGGGCTGTTTATGTCCCGAATGTCCTCAGGAGTTATCTTAAGTCTGGTGATGCGCCCGCCGGGAATAGTGCGCCTTATGACACGCTCCATATATATGCGGCGTTCCTCTTCATGCCATTCTGCAAAGCTGCCGCGGTAGGCATTGTCATTAATTCCACTGCATTTGAAAAACGCATATCCGCTCAGAGTGCCATCCGCGTTTATATCGCAATGCGCCCTTATGGACATCATATTCTCATTTGCAGGACGAATCGGAGATGTCATCAGCGTCTCACCTTCAGGAGTTGCCACAAGAAAACTTTTGTTGTCCAGATACGCTGGCAGCCAATCTGCTGTATTTTCATCGGTCGAATCCATCAGTCGGTATTTTCCTGCCTTATCCCGTACTGCAGTGATCGCATGGTTGAAGAAAGGCTGGGGTACCTGCACGTCCTTCTTGGGACCTGAATGTATCAGGACCGGAAATGCCTCCAATCCAGCGGCACGCAGCATTGCAGTGAGCAATGCCGCCTTGTCTCTGCACACACCATGCCTCTTTCCAAAGGTAACGGCGGCGTCATGGGGTTCATATCCCGGAGCTTCCTTCTCCGTTGTCTCGCCCATATAGCGTATTTCCTGAGAAACAAACCTGAATATTGCATCCGCCTTTGCCATTTCATCGCTGACGCCGGCAGTCAATTCCGCAATCTTGGCCTTCATTTCTTCATTGCATTTGAAATGAGGTTCAGAAAGCTTCCAGTACCAGCGGGAAATATCCTCCCATTTTTCAATATTGCTTATCAAAAGACGCTGCACGCAAGTGTACATCTTTGGCATCTGTGGCTCAGGCATGGCCATAGGCACATCACGCAAGGCCCATTTATGCACGATGCCGCCATCCTCTGCCTTTGAAGAGGTATAGGACACAGTCCCTTTGACCGGAGAAAGTATTTCCTTGTGAACAAGTGGAAGAGAAGCCGGAGTCTTAACCTGAAGTGTAGTCCTGACTATGGGCGCTCCGTACTCAAAAACAAAATAGTCACCAAAAGCCCCGGGCATGCGTACCTTGTATTCATTGCGCCGCACGACATAGCGGATAATGTCATTTATCTTGAGCCCGGGAATTCCTGCTGTCAGGATCTTCTGTGCCGGGTCATAGATGTTACTCTGCATCTGGCTTGTATCAATGGTCTCATTGCACACTTCCCCGGGATTTATGTTTTTCACAGTTCCATCAGGTGAAATTATCTGAATAAGAGTAAACGCAGAAGTCGAATATGCCTTATTGTAGTATTCACGCAGCATCCTGTTGTTTTTGCGACCGGCCTCTGTCAATATCTTTACTGCAGTGTCATCTACAGTAACACAGGTGGCATCACCGTTGTATACGGTTTCTATTCTGTTGTCAACAACGGCATAGTCAGCATCCGGATAGACAGCAAGAGTTACTTCGCGACCGGCCACCGCCAGCCTGCCTGTATCAAGAAATCCTTCAGAGAAAACAGTAAGGCAGACAAAAAAACAAATAAACGATATGCGCATAATGTTACTCATACAAAAATCCTTCATAAAAGGCGTGAAAAAAAATCCGGGAAAACAAAACTACGGATGCACAAGCTGTACGCCCTGCCCGATTTTCCTGGAAATACGATAAATATTTGCAGCTTCAGGAAGCGCAGACTTCAAAGCAGCGGCACGGGAGGAATCTGAAGGATGAGTTGAAAGGAAAACCAATGATCCATCCTTACTCCCCTTATCCGCCATCCCGGTCCAGAAATCTATTGCACATTGAGGATCATACCCGGCCTGAGCCATCAGCAGCATGGCGATCCTGTCCGCTGCATATTCATGTCTTCTGGTATATGGAAGAATAAATCCTATCCGTGAGAAACCGGTATAGGCGGCCATAAAGAAATCCGCATCACTGGCGTCCGCCTGTCCGAGAATAGTAGTTAATGCAGTGCGCCCGATGTCAACGATCTGCCTGTGCGCCATGCGTTCTGCACCGTGCCTGGCTATCACATGGGCCATCTCGTGTGCAACGACGGCTGCAAGCTCTGCTTCATTGTCGATAAAACTGAAAAGGCCGTCATTTATTGCCACCTGCCCGCCTGGAAGACTGAATGCATTGGGTTCCCCGTCTGAAAAAAGGACAAATGTCCAGGAATGCCCGTAATCTCCATTCTGAAGCAATGTCGCTCCCACCTTGTCAAGCAGAGCGGACAAATCCCCATACCTGCTTCGCGGAGTCCTGCTGCATATTTCCTTCCATGCCTTATCAGCACGGGCGATATCATTCGCCAGGGATGAAGTCACCAACTGCTGGCGTCCAGTCACAGGTTCTGTGACACATGACAGAAGAAACAGGCAGCAACACGCCAAAACCCCAATTACAATCCTTTTCATAGCAGCAACAAACTCACTGTTCAAATGAATTGCGAAGATCCAGAATGCGTATCTGGAAGCACGAAGAACCGTTGAAATGGTTTATATGCGGTGTGTACACCACATCCCATGGCGGCGGCGGAAACTCATTGGGCAAACGGGCAAAGGCAATGAACTGTATATGGGCGCCTGAAAGATCGTAGACACTTCCACGGGAGTGATTTGCTCCGGCGGGGCGTATCATATCCGGATAAACGCCTCTGGATATGAAAACAGGTTCAGGATTGCCATGACCGAACGGCTCCAGCATCTGAAGCTCGTCAAAAAATATTCTGTCAAGCTCATTGAATGTAACCTCGCCGCACACATTCAGCTGGGGTTTCATGGAATCTATGCCGAGAACCCGCTTCACTGCATCATCAAACTGGCTGCAGAACTCCTCAAGCTTGTCTTCCGTCAGGGAAAGACCCGCCGCCATGGCATGGCCGCCGAAGCGGATAAGAGATTCAGAACATTCACCTAAAAGATCCACCAGATTAAGGCGGCGTATGCTGCGAGCCGAACCGGTAAACTGACCGCTGGGATCACGGGTGAGAACAACGGAAGGACGATGATAGCGGCGCGTAAGCCTGCTTGCAACAATACCAACAACGCCCTGGTGCCAGTTGTCACTCCATACTACAAGAGAACGTATTGTCTTCAGGTCGCAGCGGCGGGCGATCTGCTCTTCCGCATCCCTGACAACAGATTCCTCTATGCTCTGGCGCTCCTTGTTCTGCTGGTCAAGGACCCTGGCCAGTTCCGCGGCCGTCACCATGCTTGAAGATTCCAGCAGGCGCAGACTGTCCGTCGGATCCCCCATGCGTCCCGTGGCATTTATCCTGGGAGCAAGCCTGTAGGTTATGTCCGGTGTGGAAAGTTCGTCATTTACACCGGCGATTTCGCAGAGTGCATGCATTCCGGGACGCCTCTGCTGTGCAAGTATTGCAAGACCATGCTTGACCAGTATGCGGTTTTCATGAAGCAGCGGCACAATGTCTGCCACTGTTCCAAGCGCCACAAGATCAAGCCCGAGAGACAAATCAGTGTCTTCGCCTCCGAAGTTCATTTCACGGCCGTATTTGATAAAAGCCTGACATACCTTGAACGCCACGCCTACACCTGCCAGTTCCTGTATTTCTGCAGGAGCGCCGGGCAGTTTCGGATCAACCACGGCCACCACATCCAGGGGCTCAGTCCCGGGCGTATGATGATCCGTGATTATAAGATCAAGACCCATTTCCTTTGCCATGTTGACCGCTTCATAACTGGTTATTCCGCAGTCAACAGTGATAAGCAGATCCTGAGGTGTGGCATTGGCCTTGGTTATGGACTCCGGCGTAAGGCCGTATCCGTCGTCTATGCGGTGAGGCAGATAGCATTCAACCTTTGCCCCGTTGCGCCTGAGCACCCAGGCAAGAAGAGCGGAGGCAGTTATTCCGTCCGTATCATAGTCACCATGGATGATTATCTTCTGACCATCATGTATGGCCTTCCAAAGGCGCTCCGAAGCCTTACGCGTACCCGGCAGCAGAAACGGATTTCCGATGCCATCCAGAGACGGATTAAGAAACTCGTACACCTTGTCCGCCGCAATTCCCCTGTTGTCAAGAACCAGGGCTATGGGTCTTGTCACATTCGCCTCCTCCATGAGGGAATTAAGACGAGACTCATTGTTCTGGGCAATTTCCCACAAATAGTCTTCCATTGTTTTCCTTCCTGAAATTCATTATTAATACACACAAGACACAATATACGCCTTTTTAATAATCCTGCACTATAAAAAATAAAAAAAATATTTTCGGCGCAAAAAAACTTGAGATAATCGGCATTAGAAAAACAGAAGATTCCTGAAAAAATCTATTTTCAGCTATCAACAAACACAATATAAAATCACATAAACCGTTATAATATATACAATTTAAGATTTCAAATACAGAATAAAAAAGCAAATAACTTAAGAATTACCCAATGATTACATCAGAAGAAAAACTTGCTTTCAACGGAACACTTAACAATGACACCAGAACTGAACTGAGAGAAAAAAGAAAAAAACTCGGACTGAGCTATGACAATATGGCAGATTTCATAGGCGTGCACTGGAGCACATACAGAAAGTGGGAGCTCGGTCCCACGGCAAGGTGCAGCATGGGACACACGCGTACCCTGAACGCACTTTTAAACGGCAAATATGACTATATACTTGCAGCAACAAAAAAAGGCACCGCCGAAAAAGACCATGACGCAGAAAAGATCCTTAATTCACTCAGCCTCATAAGCAGTCTTATAAGCGATGCCCCCCCGATCAGAGAGGAGTTCAACAACAAATTGAACTCAATTCTTGACAATGCAGTCCATGCCCTGATATCAGAATGAAACTGCGTCAAACAGCTTTTGCCGCAACAGAAACGCCATCCGGAACTACCGTTATCCTGGCATCATTACCCAATTCCTTCCTTGCAATTTCCAGTGCCTCGTCAATTGTGGATGCCGGAATGAGATGCATGTCTTTTATCATTTTATGGTCACAGTGTTGAGTTACAAGTATTACCCTGCACTTCTCCATTATTCTGGCCATTATCTGATACTGCCACTGGTCAGCCTCAGTACCGTCACGGGGAACTGAAAGCAGCCGGGAAGTTATTTCCTGCGGTGTACTGCATTTAGACAAATTTTCATAGAATGAGGTTCCCCCATGCCCGTCCACGCAGGAAGATGCAATTATTATATATCCGCCCCTGCGGCACAGTGCCTCTCCGGCTGTCATGCCCTTTACCGACTGGTATACGTTCTGATCCAGGGGATATCCTCCATTGGATGTGATGACAATATCAGACAGGGGTGCCTCTATGCCGCAGTATTCCCCAAGCCATCTGCATCCGGCCTCATGTGCCTTTCTGAAATCACCGGCCACTGAATGTACAATGCGTTTGCTGCCGTCTATTATCACATTCACAATGAACGCAAGTTTTGCCGTTTCTGCGGCATAGAGCATGTCCCTGTGTATAGGATTGTTATCAAGATTACCTGTACGGGAATAGGGACTTGCAATAAACTCGGCACAGTGATTTGCAAAAACTGTCTCCCTTGACACTATCCCGGGAAGCACGCTTTTCCTGCCACCAGAAAAGCCGGCGAAAAAATGAGGCTCAATAAAACCTTCGGCCACAAGAAGATCTGCCTCCATGGCAAGCCTGTTCACAACAAGTTTGCCGCCTGAGGGCAATGTACCGGCGGTG
>JAZURH010000146.1:0-12271 GCA_045606125.1 Lentisphaeria bacterium
AAGATTTGCCGTGCATTACATTTGGAAAGCTGCAAGCATTGCCTCTTCCCGCGCTGGAGCTTGTAGAAGATTTGCCGTGCATTACATTTGTTCAATTCTCCTCAATCAAATTTTCTAGCTGGAGCTTGTAGAAGATTTGCCGTGCATTACATTTAAGGTCAATTTCTATGGAAAAACGCTGTTGCTGGAGCTTGTAGAAGATTTGCCGTGCATTACATTAACTTCTAAGACCATACTCCTTGTCTCAATAGCTGGAGCTTGTAGAAGATTTGCCGTGCATTACATTCAATGTGCTCTTTCATCATCCTGAGCACCGCTGGAGCTTGTAGAAGATTTGCCGTGCATTACATTAGCATCGTGGTGCAGGAAGATACTTGAGGAGCTGGAGCTTGTAGAAGATTTGCCGTGCATTACATTGTTGCAGTTGCCGGTGTTCAAATTGCCGCGCTGGAGCTTGTAGAAGATTTGCCGTGCATTACATTGTATGTTGTATAACTTGGCTATTTACAACATACTTAAATGTAATTTGGCACTAAAAAAAGAATAGCTGTTCAGGTTTTTTTTCTATTTCCTGAACAGTTTTTCCGTACAATGAAACCATTTCACCGAATTGTTTATCTGTAACCATAAGCAATCTAACCATCCCTTTTGGCGGCACTGCTGCTTTTATATGCCTAAAATATTTTTCTGCATTTTCTCTTGATGCACAATATTTTGCATACACGGAATATTGTAGTTGAGAAAAACCTTCTGCAAGCAGTAATTTTCTAAAGGACACATATTCACGCTTTTCCTGCTTCGTTTTTACAGGCAAATCAAACATCGTAAAAAGCCACATTCCTTTTATAGACGAAAGCGTTTCTTCCATATCAATCAAACGCCAGACAATTTTGACCGGTCAAATATGATTGCATTACTTGTTGTGCAACAGAAATGACTAAATCACTTAATACACAATTTTTTTTCTTTGAAGGAACTTTCGCAAGAAGAACTTCCAAAAGTTTTTTTCGTACATTCCTTCCAAGTGGCATAGATATATTAAGGGGGTTCAATTCATATACTGCCTTATCGACAAAACTCCTAAAAGGTTCCATTATATCATCTGCCAGGCAATATGCATCATACTTATTATGATGATTAATTCCCAAAGTAGGATGAAGCCCGCTGGCACAACATGCCCGTGCAGCCATTGAACGCAAAATAGCATATCCATAGTTTAACAAAACATTTGCATCATCCGCCTCTCGATTTCGTATAAAATCAGGACCAAACAACGCTTTCCAATATATGCGTGCTGCCTGCCCCTCAATATTTTCCACATCGCCAGACTTTACCTTTTCTGACATCTTAAAAAGTTGTTCAGATTCCTTTTTTTCAAGTTCCTGAAGAAATCTGGCTTGGCCGCATATTTTTGCCTTTACAATACTTTTCCACAACTGCTTGTTCAATGGTTTATCAACATTTATCTGAGCCCGAAAACGCTCCGTTTGAATACAATTTCCATTAATAGGCAAATGCATTGCAACGGGGATATACTTTTCATTTGAAACAACAACCATACAACCATGTTCAGCCAAAGCCGCCAAAAGTGCACCGGTAATACTTACAGCTGGATTCGAAACAAGAAGACACCCAATTTCATCCAATGGACAAGTTCTCTCTTCTCCATTGGATGAAACGAATACAGCAAGACTGTTTCTCAACCGCAGATGTACCGCCGTTTCTGATATTTCAATAATATGTTCAATCATTAGCCCGTCTGATTTCTCCAAATATATTCATTGTTACCTTCTGCATTTCATATTCCAAACATTTTTTTGCGGTCTTTAACCTCAAATAATCAACATTTACTTTTAGAGCATCTTTCGCTCTGGCTTCAGTTAAAGGAAACACCCACATATCTATGCTGGAATCACCATAACATGAAAAAGACCTCACGATATACAATTTTTCCTCACCATTTATTTTTAATGTTATAAGATCACCTTTTTTCAAAGAAAACTTAAAGGTATATCCGGATAATTCCTTATCAAATAATGGTTCACCTTTTTTTAATTTTCCACATGCATTCATCAAAGTAAGTATTTTAAAAATCCAACTTTCTTTTTCATTATTTTTCTGTTCATAAATTGCCAACAGATAATTTCCATTTGTTTTTACATATCTGACACCATCACCACTACCAATTTTCTTAACTGAATCATTTTTAACTACTTTTACTGCCTTAATTTTATTAATTGCTCTGCCAGATTTATCCTTAAGTTCAGGATAGTTTTGTTCATCTTTAAACTTTTCCTTTATACTTCTCTTAATTTTTTCTATCTCCTTCTTATTCTTTTTTTTATCTTTAAAAACTTGCTCCAAATAAGCTTCATTTAGTCCCAACGCTTCTATAACAGCCAAACGAATCGCTTTGTCCTTTATTCTCATCAAATCGTCCGGTGATAATTCCTCCAATTTCACTCTACTGCAAGTTCTATCTAAACTATCTACAGAATAAAATGTCTCATCGTGAAGAGCACCTTTTACCTTACTGACAATATGATGCGAAACAAATGCTTCTTCAAGTTTAGCCTTTGCCTGTTCATACAAATTATTAGCTAAAATAAAAGTTTTCTTCTGTTTTAATTGACAATATTCTTCCTTAGAAATATTTGCAATTATCCTGACTATCTCTGGAGTAACAACAGAAATTGTCAATGCATCTATGGCATGATGTCTATGGTCAGACCTATCTTTTTCTCCATCACCAAGTAAAAAGTTTGCCCCCCACGCCCTGCGAACATGTGCCGTGCATCCACCGGAACATGCAAACACTCTGCGCTTTCCATTTCCATCCACAACACCTCCATACAACAATCCTAAATATTCCATAGCAATACGACTGGCATAACGCGTATCATTCAGATTGCGCGCAATAAAGTCTTCCTTCTGAACTTCTTTAGTTTCAAACAAAGTCAATTTTATTTCAGCATAATCTCCTTTGAAAAATTTGACCCGCTTCAAAATATCCTGATATTCATCATGAGAATATGCCTCATAAGGTGTTCTATTATTTTTTCGGGCATTCTCTTTCGAATAACATAAAGTCTTATTTTTAAAAGAATTGTCAAATGAACGTGAAAAGGGAATTATATGTTCTATTTGTACAGCATTGCTGAACAAGTCCCTAAAAGATATACTTTGTCCAGTATATGGGCATTGCCCTCCGCATTCATCCCATAATCTGACCCTTAATATATCTTCTTTGGACGGATTATTAATTCCTACTTCATTTAAAATCCTTTTTACAATCGCTTCATTTGCCTTTTCCTGTTCGCTATTTTGCCTTGCTATACGCTCACGCTCTTTATTACTGTTTTTCAAACTTCTTGCAAGTTCTATTCGGATTTTATCAGGCTTTCCATATCGAGCTATTATATCATTAACAACTTTACGCAACTCCGTTAAAGTTCTATGAACAATAGGATTCCTTAGTTGCTTTAAACATTTATCCACAGGCGGTAAAAAATCCTGCTTATTGCTTTTATCAAACTTTTCAAGATAATGCAGTGCTTCGATTTCATGCAAAGAAGAACCTGCTTCCAAATCAGGAAGTACAATACGCAATGCCTTAAGAGACAATGCGCAATATTCCTCCGGAAGACTAATTCCCATGGCTCTACGAACATGTTCTTCATCAAGCTTCCAATAATTTTCAAGACGCTTACGCAAAACTGCATCTTTTTCTATGGAATCAAGATCATGCAAAAACTTATTTTGTTCTTCCTTTGACATTTTGATACAAGATTCGCCAAAAACATAAAACAAAATAGAATGTAGTTCATTACCATAAATATATTTTTCTTCATCACCAAGCGTAAATGAAGAACCTTCCGGCAATCCCAATATTTTAGCCAAATCTTTTAGTTTTATTTTTCCATGAACATCAATATCGGACGAAAAACCATTCAAAAGTTGAATTACATTTCTTCTTTCTTCATCATCCAATTTACGCAAACCATCTTTTGACTTTATTCTTAGATTATCGACAGTTACATATATACGGTACAACTGTGCCTCTTCATAAGAATATTTACATTTCTTTTCCCCACTTTCCAGACTGCATTCCCCCACAAGTCCAGCTTTTGACTTTAACTTACGCTGATAAAATATTGCTTTGTGAAGTTTTTTCTCAAGTTCCGAAGAAATCAATTTTCTTTGACGCTCACATATAAGACTAAACTCTTCTTCATACATAGAACGTTCTGTATAATTGCCCCTTATACGTTCTTCTTCCGGATTTAACATACAAAAATATTCACCGACTGTCCTTGCTCCTTTTTCCTGCATATCTTTTTTCAATGTTTTGATACCAGTCAAAACTTTTCCTGTTTCTTCCTGATCTTTCAATTCATTTTTTCTATTACTCAAATATCCTCTTCTCTGTGCAAGATGATAAATGGCACGACCAAGTTCATAAGGTTCAAGCTGCCTGTCTAAAGCATTTTTACGATACAAATAGGGTATTATATGTCCCAATAAAGAATATTGCTCCTTAGGAAATTGCCTCAACAATCTGGAATCCATATCAACGAAAAACTTGGGCTGCAAATCCTTTGGCAAAAATCCTGAATCCTGAAGTAAAGAAATAAGTTCTTTTTTGCGTTTACGACGGCGCCAATACTGTATACGCAGACTATGTTTCAAACGCCGCTGAACACATCTTGACTTACCTTTGCCTTTCTCTATGTCATCTTCCATGCCCGGCTCAAATATTCTACTTCCCCAGGCTTTTATTTCTATATCTTTTACGCTATCCTCTGAACTTTGCTCTATCAATGCCCAACCAATTGAGGCTATTCCCAAATCTAAACCTAAAATACGCATAATTCCTTCTCTCCCTCTTCTTTACACTCTAAAAATTTTATTTTAAAAATATACATTCAAATCAGCAAAAACAATATCAGCAGATTTTTTTGTACACATCAAACCATCAACTTAAAAAAATTAATTTTCTCCATTTGATTTTTTTTCAGACCATTACATATTAGTTCACATCTTCTACAAGTTCTGGTAAAGAACTTATCGTGGGCAACTTTCTACGGGAAGTCCCCTGTGGGCGCTTCAATAGCGCCCATTTTTTTCTACAATCAATAAACTATGTTATTGATCATATCATTATTTTTCCTAAAGACAATTCCTATTGCTTGTTTTAAAATAGACTTATTAAAACCTTAAGCAACTATTCATTTTAAATCCAAAATTACTTTCACCTCCTACCTGTGTGTCTGTATTGTTGTTTAGGCGTTGTTTTTTTTGTTTTTTCGATGAAGTTTTCGGGGATTCCATCCTGTGCTTCGAAGACAGGGTTTCCTTCCACATCGTACCAGAACTGTCCATAGACGTACGGGATATAAAACCAGCCTGCTTTCAGTGTCACATCAGAGAGTCCCACGCATTTTGGTGCTTTTTCCTCGGCGTTATCCATAGCCTCCTTGATATTCGGTATTCCAAGGGGAATAAATAGAATCATGTGTTTTCTGTCAATTCCCCGGACGCGTCTTGTTGAATCCACCACATGAAGCGTGCGTTTGATATCAATGTTTTTGGTTGAGGCGACTGTAAAGTCTCCGATTCTATTGACGCATCCGGTGAGGCATAATACAGCCATACAGACAAGAAAGTTTTTCATGGTTTTACCTTTAGTACGGATATTCATCTCTTCATTCTCCATTTCAATTTTTATTTGCCGTTCTGCCTATTCCCAGTGAGGCACCTGTAAAAAGAATTGCTGCGACAATGAAATATGCCGAGGCTCTGCTCTTATATTTCTGCAAGACAAGTTCCCTTTTTATTTCCATGGTATTTTGCTCTATCAAGTACTGCGCCCTAACTATTTTCTTTTTTATATTCAACTGCGCTTTGTACTGGAGATGAGGTATCATATCCCCATAATATCTATATTCTTCGGCTTTTAAGTAATCATCGCTTTTTATCCAAGTACTTAACCTGGCGGCTTTCTGCCTGTCAAGCTTGATTCCTCCGATCAAAGCTGCAGCCGCTATTGCATACATCAGAAACCACAGCATATATAATGATAATGCATAATGCTTCAGAATAAGTCCTGCCCTGCCCTTTTTCTTCTTTATTTTCGGCATATCCTTCTGTTCACTCTTTTTTTCCGGATTGATTTCTTGTGCATTATGCGCTGTTTCTGATGTTTCTTTTATTTCCGGCTGCGGCCTTTCCTCCTCCTCATCCGGTGTATTCAGGGAAGCAGGCATAAATGATTCCGGCATATTTTCATATTGTATGTCACCTTCATCAAGCCGTGGTTTGCTCTGCTCCATAGCTTCATCCAGGTTCGCAGTTGCGCTCACGACAAAGGAACAGCCACAATTCAGGCACTCCGCTACAGTTCCAAACATCGATTTTTCAACTTCGTAGGTCTGACCGCAATGGGTGCATTTTGTTTTAAGTGAATCGTTATCCATAATTTCTTCCATTTGCTTGAAAAAACATTTTCCCATAACGTAGCATGGGGGGTAGGCCAAAATCATGTCGTGTGAAAATGGCAAAAACACTTTTTTCCTAAAAAATATATTTTATAACATGTTTAACTATACAAATAAGTATAAAGGCTATATTGAAAAATATATAAATTCTGATGTAACTTTTTTTGGTAAAAACCATGAAATGGCCTATCCCCCCCCTTTTTTGCCCGCATTTTGCAGGCAGCGAAAGCTTGCGCTTTCGCCACAGAACAGAAATGGGGGCAGTGTTGCCTTCATTTTTCAGTTTTATTCTGCCTGACAACAATCCATTTGCCGTTTTTATCGGACCCCGTGCGGTCTATTAACTTGAAATCCTCGCATAATTGCTTCAAATATACTCGCACAGTTTCTCTGCTTTTCCCGATATGATCAGCTATTTGCTGATATGATATATGGGGATTATCTTTTATCAACATCAATACCTGATCCAAGTTTACAGGCAGATTTTCTGTGTTTACAGCGCTACGCCATTTGCCTGATTCCATGAACTTTGCTTCAAAAACGGTTATACTGTCTATGGTAACAAGTAAAAAATATATTTGTAATGGATAAAAGTTTGTGATGGTGTACAGTATTGACTGCAATGTTTTTTAAAGTAAGAATTCAGCCTTTTTAAACCCAGGGGAAATTTTTTGTCATGTCCACTATTTTGACCCAGAGCGAGTTTGACAGCCGCGTATTGAAAGTCCAGTCAGTTCTTTCGGGAACTGATCTTGACGCCGTCCTTGTGTTCTCCACTGAATCCGAGCCTGCGGGTGTCCGTTATTTTTCCGACTACTGGCCCAGTTTTGAGACTGCCGGCGTGCTTATTCCCCGCAGCGGTGCCGCCGCCCTTATCATAGGCCCTGAGAGTCTGACCTTTGCCACTTCCCGTTCAAAGATCGCCAATGTGATCCAGACCATGGACTTCCGGGAATCCAGCCAGCCCGACTATCCCGGCTCCACCCATCCTGACTGGAAGAAAATACTTTCCAGCTTCGGCGTTAAAAAGCTGGGCATTGCGGGCTTCCACATGTTCCCCTACACCATCATGATGAACATCTGCGAAGCTCTGGGCGGCATGGACAACATAGTCAATGCGGACAAGCTGCTCCACGCCATCTACATGAAGAAATCCGCCCTTGAGCTGGAGTGCCTGCGGAAGGCAGCGAAGATCTCCGAGCTTGGTTTCAAGGCCATTCTGGAAAAGATCAAGCCCGGCATGACTGAAGCGGAGCTGTGCGGCATAGCCACCGAAGCCATGCTCAGCGGCGGCGCCGAGGCTACTGGCTATCCAGTCTGGTGCTGCTCCGGTCCCAATTCCGACCAGGCCATAAGCCGCCCCACCCTGCGCAAAGTCGGCACCGGTGAGATCATTCATTTCAGCGTGGGAGCCAAAGTTGAAGGCTACAGCGCCAGCATAGGCAGGCCCGTTGTTCTGGGCAAGTGCCCGGAAGAAATACGCGCCTTCATGCAGGTGGGTCTGGATGCCCTGAACATGACTTTTGACAGCATGCGTGCGGGAGTTCCTGCGGCCGATGTGGCGAAGAAAGTTCACGGCTACATCACAGATCAGGGCTATGGGGACGCCATTCTGTACGGTCCGGCCCACGGCTGCGGCCAGATGGAATGCGAATATCCCTTCCTGGAGACATCCTCGGACTACATCCTGGAGGAGAACATGACATTCATGGGCGATGTTTTCCTGCACAGGAACGGCATGGGCTTCCGCTGGGAAGACGGGCTTATCGTTCGTGCCGAAGGTCCTGCGGAAGAGCTTTCCTGCTACGGCAGACAGATAAACATCATAGACTGACATACAAGGGGGGAATGATCCATGGTCATAGATGTACACGGCCATCTCGGCAACATAAACTTTGCTCCGTTCTGGCAGGCTGACGCCTCCCGCCTGGAGGAGTGCTGCGTTCAGTCCGGCACGGATCTGGTCTGCGTATCCTCCTCCCGTTCCATCATGTACGATATCCACGAGGGAAACATGGAGCTTGACGCTGCCCTCAAGGAGACAGAGAAGCTTCTGGGCTATGTGGTGGTCAGCCCCACTTTCCCCGAATCAGTTTCAGACCTTTCCCTTTTGGAGAGCAATTCCAAGTTCCGTGGTGTGAAGATCCATCCGGACTATCACGGCTATGTCCTTGGCACCAAATCCAACCGTCGTTTTGTGGAAGAAGTGGCGGACAGGACCCCGGCCATGCTGTTCCATGTTTCCTGCATGCCGGGAACCGGCTTTTCAGATGCGATGGTGGTGGCCGACATAGCAAAAAACCATCCTGGAACCAAGTTCATATTTGCCCACATGGCGGGCATTTTCCAGAATGGAAACTACCCCTACTTCCCCAACATGGATTCCCTGGAGGCAGTCATGGATCTGGGGTTGGACAATGTCTTCATCGACACCGCCCACTACCTGATGTATGTCTATCCGGGCGTAATGGAGAAGATGGTCTCCATCTGCACGGCAGACCACATAGTCTACGGCACGGATGTTCCCCTGCAGGGTCCCATGCAGATGCGCTTTGCACGTGAGGCAATCGAAGCCCTTGACATACCTGAAGCTGACAAGGAAAAGATACTGTTCCGGAACGCAGCCTCCATACTTGGAGTACAAAACTAAAAGAAGAATTTCAGATGCTAAAGCTAAATATCGACACATACAGAGACAAGGTTCTGGGATGCTGGACAGGCAAGAACATAGGCGGCACCCTGGGCGGCCCATTCGAAGGCAGCCGCGAAATGAACGATGCCACATTCTATGTACAGAAAATGGACGGCAAGCCCCTGCCAAACGACGATCTTGATCTGCAGCTGCTGTGGCTCAGGGCGGCGGAGGAAAAGGGGCTTTCCCGGCTGAACGAACGGGTTCTGGGAGAATACTGGGTCTATGAGAACACAGGGCCCTGGAACGAATACGGCGTTTCAAAGTGCAATATTTCCCGTGGTTTTGTGCCGCCCCTTTCCGGCGCCTGCAACAACGAGAAATGGAAATGGAGCAACGGCGCCTGGATACGCTCCGAGATATGGGCATGTCTGTTTCCCGGTCTTCCGGACAAGGCCAGCCTCTACGCCTACTACGATTCCTGCATAGACCACTGCGGAGAAGGCATCTATGCGGAGCTGTTCACAGCATCAATGGAATCTGCGGCATTTCTTCTGAACGATATCCGCTCCATAATTGAGTTCGGTCTTGCCCGCATTCCCCAGGACAGCCGGGTCCACCGTTCCGTCAGCCTGGCATGCGACTGCTATGACAGGAAGGTACCCTTTGTCGAGGCGCGCAATGCCATAGTCAAAGACAATGAGGATCTGGGCTGGTTCCAGGCGCCCGGCAATCTGGGCTTCACCACACTGGGACTTCTTTACGGTGAAGGTGATTTCGGCAGAACGATATGCCTGGCAACAAACTGCGGTGATGACACGGACTGCACGGCAGGAACCGCAGGCGCGGTAATGGGCATTGTCTACGGTCGCTCCAACATACCCGAAAAATGGACTGCCCCCATAGGCGATTCCATACAGACCTGCTGCATACTCCAGAACACAAGCTGCCATTTCCTGGGAGATATTCCCCACACCATCACAGAGCTGACTGAAAGGACCATAACCGTGGCAACCAATCATGCCATGACCAGAAGGTACCAGGAGCTTGAATTCACCAAGGATGAAACGGAGATTCCCGCGGACTACATCGAGTCCCAGAAGAAGAGCGACTACATCGCCAAAGAGATAGTAAGCCGCTCCCCCTACACCCTGGGCTATGACCTTCCCTTCGGCAAGCTGAATGTGCGCTTCGATGAAAGCCCCGAAATTGAGGCAGGCAAGCCCTTTGCCATAAATTTCAGCTTCTTCAATTCCTTCTTCATAGACACCATGATCACCGTGAAGATAGAACTTCCGGAAGGATGGACTGCAGATCCTGCGGACGAGTGCTGCTTCATCAATAAAGCCAATTCGGACAACTACAGGACACGGCACCAGATTGAGCCATGCCTGACTGTCACACCGGCTGATTTTTCAGGCTCCATATTCTACCTGAGAGCCACGGTGACCCTGCGGGGACGGACCCAGCCCTATACTGTGAATATTCCTCTGCAGAAGAAGGGGACGGTAAAGTTCTACTGATACAGCCTTTACAGCATCTTACTTATCCGGGCCGCTCAACTGCACCATACTGTGGGGAGCGGCCCGTCCTGTATCGCCACATCAAGGGTCACATCCTGCCTGTTAAGCGCTTTGAGGCACTGTTCGGCTGTCCCCCTTGCTATGTCCACCCTGTTGCATTCACTGCTGAGGTGGGCCAGTATTACATTTCTTGTATGCCTTGCCATCACACTTCCCAGCAGCTGCATTGAGTCCACATTGCTGAGATGTCCATGCCGCCCCATTATTCTCTGCTTCAGATTCCATGGCCTGTCGGAGGCGGCCAGCATGTTCAGATCATGATTGCTTTCCAGCACTAACGCATTGCAGTCCCTGAGCTGATACTGCACTATTGAGCTGACGAATCCTATGTCAGTCGCCACAGCCAGCTTTGTATTTCCGCTCATAAATGTGAATCCCACGGGGTCACATGCGTCATGTGGTATTGTGAAGGGGCATATCCTGAAGCACCCTATTTCAAATGATCCTCCTGCCGCAAAAGTTCCCATCTGATGTAGCTTTGTATCCTTTGCCCTCAGATGCTGTGCGCATTTCATGGTTGCGAAAACCGGCGCATCCAATGCGTTTGAGCATACCCTGAGCCCCTTCACATGGTCGTCATGCTCATGGGTCACAAGTATTGCCTTCACCCTTATTCCTGAAAGTCCCGCCATTTCAAGGCGTTTCTTCGTCTCTCTGGCGCTGAACCCGGCATCCACTATGATCGCCTCGTTTCCAGCATGTATGACAGTGGAGTTTCCCCTGCTGCCGCTGCCGAGTACGGTTATACCTATTCTTGAATTGGTGTCAGGCATGATCAATCCTTCCCCTCAAGAATCTTTATAACGGCCTCTGCTGCCCTGGCCCCGGGGCCAGCAGTATCAGCAGAATTTCCCGCCAGCATGCTGACGCATTTCTCTATGCCTGCCAGGCATTGGGCGCGGAGCTTTCCGCCGGGAAGTATGTCCTCCAGCGCCTCAGCCAGTTTTTCCGGAATTGCATCATACTGGAGCCTTTCCTGATACACCGTATCCCCGGTAACAAGATTCGCTATCGTAATTGAAGGCAGCTTGACCAGTGCCTTTGCTATCCTGTATGAGATCCAGTTCACCTTGTAGGTCACAACCAGAGGCAATCCCAGCATTGCGGCCTCCACGGTAACAGTGCCGCTTGCCGCGATACCCGCGGAAGCGCGGCACATAAGTTCCCTGGTATTGCCCACGCTGACCTGTATGGCTTCCCTTGTTTCAGGATCCAGCCCGCAGCCGTCCAGTATCTCCAGTGCCAGATTCTTTGTCTTTTCCCTGGGAAGAGGCACTGCAAATCGTATCTGAGGATATTTCTTCTTTACTATTGCCGCCGCTCCCGCCAGAGGTGCCATAAGAGACTTGAGCTCATTTGAACGGCTTCCGGGCAGCAGCAAAACAAGATTCTGATCCCTTTCGGCTGCATTTTTTCTGAGGGGCGCAAGTATTTCAAGGAGAGGATGTCCAATAAACTCCACATCCAGCCCGGTTCCGTCATAGACTGCAGGCTCAAACGGGAATATGCAGAGCATCTTTTTCACATTTCTTACAATGCCCTTGATCCTTCCTTTCTTC
>JAZURH010000147.1:0-2501 GCA_045606125.1 Lentisphaeria bacterium
CGATATGATGTCCCGCCCCGTTGATGTGAACCGCTTCGGTCTCATTTTCGCAGGCGCACAGAAGAATATCGGCCCCGCCGGCGTAACTCTGGTCATCATCCGCAAGGATCTTGCCGCACGCTGCCCGGCCACGGTTCCCACCATGCTCCGCTACAGCACTCATATTGACAAGAAGTCTCTCTACAATACACCGCCTACCTTTGGCATCTACATGATGCGTCTGGTTACAGACTGGTTGGTTGAACTCGGTGGACTTACCGCAATACAGAAGATGAATGATGAAAAGGCCGCCAAGCTTTACGCTGCCATCGACGGTTCAAATGGCTTCTTCCGCGGAACAACTGCTGTTGCTGACCGTTCCAAGATGAATGTCTGCTTCCGTATCGGTGAAGGTGATGACGTTCTTGAGAAGAAGTTCATTGCCGAAGCAAAGGCAGCCGGTCTCGTTGGCGTCAAGGGACATCGTGCCGTCGGCGGACTCCGCGCCAGCATCTACAACGCAATGCCCGCTGCAGGCGTTGAAAAGCTGACATCATTCATGGCTGACTTCGCCAGGAACAACTGATGCATCCGGGCTGAAAACAGCCTGATGTTCCATAAAGCCTCCCGGTTTATTCACGGGGGGCTTTTTGTTTGCCGGAATAAGGCGCCTGCAAAATTATTTGCATCAGCTTGCAAAATGGTTTATATGCTTTATAATTTCAACCATTGGTACTAAAAAAATACCAATGGTACGAAAATGTTGTTGGATAAGTAAAGAAGATCATTCAGCGTAAACTTCAGGAGAATGGCAATGAGTCATCTGGCTATTTTGGGTGGAACTCCCGTCATGAAGGCAGAAGAGTACAAGAGAAGCATGTTCCGTTGGCCTATTGTCAACGATGCGATGCGTCAGGCGCAGCTTGATGTCCTGGAAGCAGGAAATATGTCCGGAACGGATATTTCAAAGCGCTTTGAACAGGAGTTTGCCAAGTGGAACGGCACCAAGTACGCGCTTTCACACAATACTGGAACTGCTTCTCTGATAGCAGCGATGTATGGTGTTGGACTGGGTCCCGGAGATGAGATGATATGCACTTCAGTTACATATTGGGCGAGTTGCGTCGGCGCACTTTCACTTGGAGCGACTGTTGTGTTCTGCGATATTGATCCTAAAAACTCACAGATGGATCCTGCAAGTTTTGAGGCTCATATCACCCCCAGGACAAAGGCTGTTATGGTAGTCCATTATGAGGCACATCCTGCCGACATGGACGCAATTATGGCTATTGCCAGGAAGCACGGTATCAAGGTTATAGAGGATGTCTCCCATGCGCAGGGCGGTCTCTACAAGGGCAGGATGCTCGGAACTTTCGGCGATGCAGCTGGAATGTCTCTTATGAGCGGCAAGTCATTTGCCATTGGCGAAGGCGGCATGATGCTTACAAATGACCCGGAAGTCTATCGCCGTGCAGTCCGTTTCGGTCATTATGATCGTATCGAAGAAGTGTATTCCAAGGAAGAGATCGCCGAGACCAACATAGTTCCTGTCGGAGGCGTCAAGAACCGTATGCATCAGGTATCGGCCGCCATCGGACTTGAGCAGCTTAAGAAATATCCAGCTGAAATGGCTGAAATAGACAAAGCCATGAAGTATTTCTGGAAAGGCGTCAGTGATATCAAAGGTATTGCTGAGATTTATCCTGAATGGGAAAACAGCACAAAGGCGGGATGGTATGCCTCTCATTTCTGTTATGATCAGGAAGTTTTCAGCGGTGTTTCCAATGTTGTTTTCGCCAATGCGATTAATGCAGAATGCTGCGGCAGGGGATGCTATGCAGGGTGTAACTTCCCGCTGCACCGCTCCAGCGTTTTCTATGATTTTGACATATACGGTCACGGCAAAGCCACGGCAAGGGTAAATCTTCCTGCTGATGTGGATGTCCGTGCTCTCACAGGTGATCTGCCTGTTTCAGCACATATTAATTCCAAAGTGATAGCGGAACCTTGGTTCAAGCATTATGAGCCTGAGTATATCGATCGGTATGTGGAGGCTTTCCACAAGGTAGCGGAATACCACAAGGAACTTCTCGAACTTGAAGACGGCAAGGAATTCCAGGGTGGAATGGCTTTCACCAAGCGCAAGACCAAATAAGTCCTGTAATGGCGCGGTTGAAAGACGGCGGCGCCATTTGATTCCGTCTTGTTCAGCGCAGATAATTTTCAGGGAGCAGTGAAAAATGAAGGATGTTGTTGGTTTCGGAATAATCGGTGCCGGAATGATTGCAGCGTTTCACGCAAAGGCAATGATGAATCTCAAGAATGCCAGGCTGGTGGCGTTCTATGACTCATTCGCTCCTGCAGCAAAGGCCAGGGCAGAAGAGTTCGGTGTGAAGGCATACACATCGATAGAAGAGTTTCTTAATGATCCGGAAATCGATGCCGTTACAATAGCAACTCCCTCTGGTACCCATCATGATGTGGCGATAAAAGCGGCAATGGCGCATAAGCATATTCTCTGT
>JAZURH010000148.1:0-2462 GCA_045606125.1 Lentisphaeria bacterium
AAGCCACGGGGTGCAGTGGTGATAGCCGTAAAGAGCTGCACCAAAGGCCTGCCAGCCGGCTGCCACTTTCTTTTCATCACAGCCGGGGAAATACTGCTTTGCAAAAGATTCCAGGGCCTCGGGCAATACATCCGGACATTCAGGTGAAACAAAATAATGAAACGCAGCCGTGTTTCCAGTCACCGCATTTCCGAAATTCCAGCATCCCATGTATCCGGCGCAGTTTTTGGAATGCTTGACCCACTGTGCCCTTGCAAAAAGCTGACCGGGAACCGGTATGTTCGGGACCGACGCCAGCTCATGGGTCACATTCAGCTGCAGCTTGGCAGCCGTTCTCTTGCCGTTGGCGATAGCCGCTTCCATATCCTCAAGAAACAGCGACGATGGTCCCTGGTAGCACATGGCATATTCATCAATATATGTTCCGGCTTCGTCGTAGTCGCCACGCTCGGCATCTCCCAGGATTATAACATCGCCCTTGAGCTGCTTTATTATGTCAGCAGGCATTGCTTTTGCAGTTCCCCTCCAGGACCAGTTCCATGCTATGACCGCCTGGTCAGGAGCTGCTTCATGAACACCCTGCTCAACGCAGTTTATCACTTCGGCAATCACCTCTTCGGAGGTCCTTTCACTGCAGCGGGGGCACTGCCAGCCGTTAATATGGGGATATGTACGGCAATGAGCAGGAAACTCCGAAGCAGTTATAAGTATGTAGCCGCCCAGCCCCGGAAGCGCCCTGCTCAAATCCGCAAATGCTTCAGTCAGATACTTCTGCACCTTGGGAAGTGAAGTGCATATTGAAATAAAATTTGTATATTCCTGACCGCCCTTTGTGCCCCAAAGTGCAGAAAGGCGCTCTGCAGCACCCGCCACGTCACCATGATTCTCCCAGAATGCCTTGTCCAATTCGCTGACAGCACGGGGCGGCTGGCAGCAAAGATAGACCTTTATACCATATTTTGCCGAGCGCTCTATCAGGGACGAAAGTTTTTCCTGCTGTTCCTTCGCATACAGGCCGAACTCGGGAAATGCGCTGTTGTACACCACGTTGTGAAGCAGCATGTTCAACCATATTCCGTTGAAGCCTCCGTCAGCTATGTACTTCAGTTCTTCATCTGTATATGTTGCATCTGCGGTATATGTCTCTGCATACAATTCATTTTCTGCTTCCGGACTGTGACCGTATTTGCTGTACTGACTGCGCCAAATCTTCAACATGTTCAAAGCTCTCCCTATGCCACAATAAACAAAACTGCCGCGGGCTCCACAGTCCGCGGCAAAAACTAAATCAGCGGAATATCCTGTCCGCAAAATCGTAATAGAAATTCCAGTCAAAAGCCGTGAGGGAATGAGGCCCTGTCTTCACATGGTATCCCACATTTCCGGGTGCACAGCTCTTGTCATATTCCGGCATTTCAGTGACTCCCAATCCGGGCTGACCGTACAGCTCCCATATCTTGGAGGCATACATAGTGGAAAGGAATTCGCCTTTGGGATCGGCTGTAATGTCCCGGCTGGAGCTGCCCACATAAACAGCACGGGGCGCAATAAGAGCGACAAGCTGGTGCTGATCTATGGGCAGTTCTTCCTCAAGGCCGGCATACAACATCATTTTATCCGTAAACCAGTTGGGACGGACCTGCCACAGGCAATTCAGAGTCTCGCCGAAACGGCGGCGGCTTATGGCTGCGCCGCCATGGCCGGAATTGTTGGAAACCACAATCTTGAAACGCTCGTCATTGGCACCTGCCCAGAGGCATGCCTTGCCAAGACGGCTGTGCCCCACTATCATGTTGCGGGAAGCATCCACCATTGGCTCCTGCTCCATTGCGTCAAGTATGCGGCTGTATCCCCAGGCCCATCCGCCTATGGCGCCCAAATTGCGGCTGCGGCTGTGAAGTTCCTCCAGGGGTATGTCATAATCGGGGCGGAGTTCGTCATCATCACAGAAAAGAGTGAAAATACTCTTGCGTGCGCCGTCCAAATTATCCGGGAAAATTTCACCGCAATGTGCAGTCACCACCGCATATCCCCGTTTTATGGCCTCCTCATAGTTCATAAATGGAAGCTTAAAGCCACGCCAGCTTTCATTAGGGGCGCCGATTGTATGCCAGTAACGATGCCTTGCATCCACAGGGCCTCGGGTCATGCGCACATCGAACTCGCTTGTGTTTGCCTGGTTTCCTGCAAAATTAAGCTGGATTATCACAGGCGGACACTGCACATTCTTCGGGATGTAGTAGAGAATGTCAAAATTGAAGCTGCGGCCATTGTCCATTTCGCAATACACGCGACATTCTTTGCGGATTGCCTTGCCATCCAGAGCGTCATCCTTGATTGTCAGCGGCTGAACGCGTAGCTTATCCGGCGGAGGAGGCATAAAGCCGTACATGTAGTCCTTGAACTGCTGAAGTACAACCGGGCGCTGCTTTTCCCATTCTTCAAGTGTGTCTGGGAGGGAA
>JAZURH010000149.1:0-4911 GCA_045606125.1 Lentisphaeria bacterium
TACCCAGTCTTCTTGCGATAAGCAGGGCATGACTGGCCCCCGGACGCCCCACTTCCAGGACATATTCCGGCTGCAAAGTCTCAACATTGAACCGGACCGCCGCATTGAGCATATCACGCCTGCTGTGTACAAAGTTCTTCACCAGAGCGAGATGAGTCGTGACCAGGGCAAGCATATTACGGGACGCCAGACTCCGCAATATGCCGCAGGCAAGTGCGCCGCCTTCCACCGGATCGGTCCCAGAACCCAGCTCATCAAGAAGCACCAGTACCCGCCCCTTGCCAGCCGCCTTCAGTATGTGGCAGATATTCGATACATGGGCTGAAAATGTGGACAGGCTCTGCTGGAGGGACTGTCCGTCTCCTATGTCAGCAAGCACATCGTCAAATATTGTAAACACACTGTCCGGCGAAACCGGCACCGGCAAACCAGCCTGAGCCGCCAGGCACAAAAGCCCGACTGTCTTCAGGACAATCGTCTTGCCGCCGGTATTGGAACCAGTTATGGCCATTGCCTTCACGCCCTTAGTCAGCGTAAGGTTCAATGGGATCACCCGCCTCGGAGGATTTTCCGCGGCAAACTGCATAAGCAGTATGGGATGTCTTGCATTTTCCAGTTTAAGGATGTTTCCGAACTCGGGAAGCACGCAGCCATAGCGGGATCCCCAGCACGCGATGGCCCAGCATGCATCTATTTCCGAGATCATCTCCAGGTCCATGCGCATATCATCCAGTCCCTGGCGCACCTGCCTTGTAAGCGCAGCAAGGATGCGATTAACCTCATCCCTCTCCTCCAGCCGTGTCCTGGACAGTTCATTTCCCATTCCCAGAGTCTCGGAAGGTTCGACAAATACGGTCTGTCCACTGTTTGACAGATCATGCACGATTCCCTTCAGGACACCTCTCGAGTCCTTTTTCACGGGAACCACATAGCGGCCGTTTCTCATAGTAACAAAATGTTCCTGGAGAGAGCCCTCCCATTCCTGAGAATGCACCATCTGCTCCAGATGTCTCTGTATTCTGGCCTCCAGCGTTATTATCCTCATGCGGAGGGCATGCAGCTCAGGGCTTGCATTATCCAGCACGCTGCCGTCTCTATCGATGGACCTTGCCAGCGAAGCCCTCAATGCATCACAGGGTTCGATACGGCTGCAGATACTGTATATTTCACTGTAGTCTCTGCATTCCCTTTCAGCAAACGCCTTAAGTTCGGCGGCTGTTTCAAGCAGCGCCAGGCATGTCAGCAGTTCCTCACCGGGAAGCACAGAATCCTGAGGTGCCGCGCTGCGGAAAATATCCCCCATGTCCTGAGCATCCGTACCCGGCAGTTCGCAGGCTGTCTCCCGCAGGCGCATCATATCTTTCAGCAGCGGACGCCTGCGGTTAATTGTCTCAAGTTTCCTCTCCGGTCTGAGGGCGCGCACTATCGCCGCCCCGCCGGAACTTCTTGCATATTCCGCCACAGATTCCGTCAGGGCATGGTATTCCAGGGTGGCAAGAGCCTGCATCTGCTGTCCTTAATTCACTTCTGGGGCCTCTATGTCCTTGGCTTCCGGGATGAACACCTCATTGCCCTTGGGCTGCCTTGCTTCAAGCACCTTTGCCAGTTCAGGATGAATGCGCTGCTTTGTGATTTCAAGTGATGTCTTTGCCATCTGCAGCCATGGCGGCAGCGCTCTGCGCTTTTCGGTGCCGCTGACAAATCTCTGGTAACGGTCGTAAAGCTGCTTCGCTATAAGTGCATAGCTTGCGGCCACCTCATCTTCACCAATGGCATTCTGGTAATATGAATTTATAAGATAACTCTGAACTGTACCCTGAGCCTGGGCGTATGAGGCGGCCTTCATATCCTCGGCAAGTTCCGACAACACGAACTCATCCAGAGACTTCTTTGTAAAGCGGTCACCGTAAAGCTTATATGTGCTGCCCAGCTTCCTGTACTCCTCAGCCTTCTTCTTTTCGCCGAACTTGTACAATGTGACAATGGCGTCCACCAGAAAATTGCCGTATGCGCCGCCGATCACATTTTCGCCATGCAGTTCCCTTGCATCCTGATATGCCTTGTTCACCGCATCCACTATCTTGATATTCGGGGTCATCTCCAGATGTTCAATCTCCTTCAGGTACACAAGTCTTCCCATACTGAAGGCAGCAGCCAGGGACTGAAATATCATACGGTCGCAGGAAAGTCTCTTGAACTGGTCCCTTTCTGCAGAGAATTTCTCCTTTCCCTTTTCAGCCCAGTATATGGCATGGGCTTCCGGCAACCGCCAATCAAGTTCGCCGTAGCGCTCATTCAGTTTCTTAAGCCAGGCAGGATCCAGCTTGTACTTCTGAGTCATCCAGCGGTTCCTCAAGCATATTTCCACCGTATCCTTCACGCCCAGTTCCTGAAGTTCCGTTTCAACTTCAACAGGAATCACAGCCAGTTCACGGAAACGCAGTTCCAGATCCCTGAAACTGGCAAAACCATGCCTGGCGAGTATCTTCGCATATTCGCTGTACTTGTCATCCAGGGCGGCCTTGAGTTTATCCTCATTTGTAGGAGCATTTATAAGTTCATCCCACCTGCCGTAATAATCAGCGAAAAGCCTTATGTTTTCCTTGGCAAACTCAGTCTTGTAATATCTGTTTGCATCATCCAGGTCCTTTCCCATCTTATGCTGGTAGATCCATCCCAGCTGCCTGAAAAGTTCTGCGTCTCCGGGATTCAGATCCAGGGCCTCGTCCCTTATCAACTCAATGCCTCTGCGCACCCAGCGCCAGCGATCTTCAAAGCCTGTGAATGTAACGGATATGTTATATGCCATGTTCCAGGCAAGATATGCATGGGATGATGTATTGCGGGGCTGAAGCTTGATTATCCAGTCTGCCAGCTGAACCATTTCAAAGTACTTGCCTTCATCCTGCATCTTGCTTGAACGGAGCCAGAGCAGGTCAGCAGCCAGACCGCGGAAACCACCAAGTGCCACACTTGTGAACGCCACCAGCGGAGGGGCATTTTCAAGAGGCTCCGTATCTGTCAAATGCTGTTCATATCTTATGGCGTTCATTCTGCCCTGGACCACCGACAGCGCCGTGACAAGCAGCGCGAATGCAACGACCATGGCCAATATGCGTATTGTTGTGCTTTTCATATAAGTCTCTCTGCCTTTGTATTCTGCCGTGCTTATTTTCTTATCACAAGACCAAGCTCACGCTTGGAAAGTATCCATATTCCAATGGCGGACATTATGCCCGTCTTCAGGAGCATAAGGGAGATAAGTGAATGTATTATGCGTGCATTCTCCACCATGCGTCCCCTTGCAAGATCAGATGTAGCATCCAGATCATCAACGGAAACAACAACACTGCCTGCGGCCACTGCCACATAATGGGCGGTCCTCTCTGCGATATTCTTATATTGCACCTGGCCGTCAAGCCCCCTTGAAGGCGCATCAAGGGCTGCGCTGACCGACAGGCCTATGACCAGATAGGCCACTGCCACAAAAGCCGCCACCGGAGTGGAAAAGGCAGCACTGACAGTGCATCCCAGAGCCACAAGGAAAGCTATCTGGAAAAGGGCAAGAAGAATGGCGCGGCAATAGTTGCCAAAGAAAGAAGACACAGCTATAAGCAGCACCGGACCGTCCTTTTCCTGGAACATGGCGGAGCTGGCTTCAACTCCACGCCATACGGGAGCATCCTTCTGCGGATTGAGGAACATCACGCTGACTGTATTTCCGTTGTTCTTGTCAACGCATTCCTTTGACAGTGCCAATTCCTGGAATGTTCCGCCCATGACCTCGCTCAGCGCTCCGGGCACATAGCCGCTTTCCACGCCAGCCGGGGTATTCGGATCCTTCACGCTCCACAGACATGGCATGTTCCTCTGACTGAGTGCTTGAGTGGAGCCGGAATACAGCCTGTACCTGAGATAGATGACATCACCTTTTCCCACTACATTCCTGAATGTCCAGAACTTCATATTCCCAGGCTGCACCTCGCCGTCCTTGGCTATAAGCTGCCTGTGTATCTCGGCCTTCGCAATATCGGGATTCATTTCTTTCAGATCAGTGTTTTTCCGCCGATTGTACTCGGCCTCTATCTTTTCCCTGAGATCCGTCTTATCCGCTCTGAATTCTCTGCGTCCGACGCGTATTTCCTTGTCCAGCGCCTCGATTTCCGCCTTGCTGAAACGGCCATGCCTGACCTCCCAGCTCACCCTGAACTGTATAAGCCCGTATATGACAGCCGCCGATACAACAAGTATCACGGCATGCATAAGGAATATGCCTGTCCATTTGCCAAACCATATCTTCCATTTTGGGCATGGTTTCGATACTACCAGATGAATATTGTACGCTTCTATCTCCCTGGACAGCTGGGAACAGGACAGCCAAAGGGCCGTCGTAGATATAAGCGCCACAACGATCCCCAGGGAATAGGTCAGCGATATCTGTACAAGTCCCTTCGCTGTGCCATCCCCCGACACTGTAGCCGGAAGCAGAAATACCGACAGCAATATCAGTACTCCGAGCACATGGAATATCTTCGCTCTCACAGCAGACCACATAGTCTGTTTAATAATGGCCAGAAATGATTTCATACTAAAATCCTGAATATGTTAAACCACTCGTTTTCAAATCAACTGCATAACATAACGAAACATGCCATGTTTGCCACCGATAATTGTTTTTTTTATCGAACGGAACATAACTGCACCAGGCACAGCAGCCTCAAAACATGCTCAACCGTGTAATCACCTGTTTTTTTTCAAATGATGTTTCTTGAATCGCCCTCTCACCGGCATAAATATTCCGCAGGAAACTCTTCTATCGTGCTTCGCTATATGAAGCACTTCAACCATGCAGCAGAAAGACCCCAAAAAATAACAAGAAGATTGCCTAAATGAAATACACATTATTACATT
>JAZURH010000150.1:0-4953 GCA_045606125.1 Lentisphaeria bacterium
GTGCAATGAGCATGGGCATTCCGTAGCTTGTCAGGAAGAAGTCCTGCAGGTCCTTGGCAGCTGCTATCACTTCCGGAGCAGCGTCAGCCGCGTATGTTATGCGCCAGCTTGCGTCTATTACTGTTTCATCGGCTTCGGGGCGGGCTGCGGCATCAAGCCTTCCCGGCTTGTGGAACTTGTCCATCCTGAAGCGAAAATCATAGTTTTTCTCTGACATTTTTCTTTTCCTTCTATTACATCACTTTAAATTTCGGCAGGTCCTGTATGTCAACCAGTCCGGCCAAGCGCCCCTCGTCGTCAACGGCGGGGATGTCGTCTATTTTCCTTTTTTCAAGAATCTTCATAATTTCGACAGCCAGTTTGTCCTGATTTATTGAAATCGGGTCCGGTGTCATTACATTTTCAATTTTTTCGGTGAGCACATCCGGGTTTTCTGTTATGCGTCGTCTGAAATCTCCGTCCGTGAAAATTCCAAGAAGCTTGCCTTCGCTGTCTGTTATTGCAACAGCTCCGTTGCGCGCCTTTGTCATTGCAAGAAGTGCGTCGCGCACGCTTGTGCCGGGCTGTACTGAGGCAAGATGCTCTCCAGTGCGCATGAAATCCTTTACTTTCAGAGTTATGCTGCGCCCGATGGCTCCGGCCGGATGGAACATTGCGTAGTCATTTATTTTGAAATTGTGGCAGAACAGAAGCGTCATTGCAATGGCGTCCCCCAGAGCAGCCAAAGCTGTTGTGGTTGCGGTCGGGGCCAAATTAAAGGGGCAGGCTTCGCGGGGCACCGGCATGGGAACTACCAGTTCTGAAATCTGCCCCAGCCTGGAGTCGGCCTTGCCTGTTATGGCTACAATCTCGACCCCGAGACGATGCACTGCGGGAAGCACCACCAGTAATTCGTCAGTTTCACCGCTGTAGCTTACCGCCAGAAGAAGATCCTTATGGGAAAGGACGCCAAGATCACCGTGCATTGCCTCTACCGGATGCATGAATACGGCCTGTGAACCCGTGCTGGACAGCGTTGCTGCTATTTTCTTGCTGATATGACCGCTTTTTCCAACACCGCACAGTACAAGTTTTCCGCCGTTGTCCAAGGTCGCCATGCACTTTTTTATAAGTTCGACGAATGAATCGTCCAGATCATTTTTAAGTGCTTTCAGTGCTTCGATTTCCACATCAATTACATCCGTTGCCTTTTGGATGAGTTCTTTTTTGTCAGGAATCTTGTATGGCATTGTGAAATCCTTTTTTTTTGACTGTATTGTGAATAGTTCTTTTACCACTTTATTGCCAGACCATCGCAATTTATTCCGCTTCCTATGGCGAGGACAGCCAGATTGCTTCCTTTTGTAAGTCTGCCGTTCTCCTCTGCCATGGCAAGAGTTACAGGCCAGGATGCCGAACCGCAGTTTCCAAGGAAAGAAAATGTAGTGAAATCCTTGTCAGGATCCAGTCCCAGAGATTGGTAAAGCAGAGATGAATGGGCTTTTCCTACCTGGTGGGTGCAAATTAAGTCCGGAGTGTTTTCATTCCAGCCTGAGGCCTGCTTCAGACGGTACCACATATTAGATGCTGCGTCTATGCCTTTGTGCAGCAGTGTCTGAGAATCCGTTTCCATCAATGGTGCGCTGCTGTCAGTCATGCCCCCGTTTGCGTCCCCACGGCACAGGTCATTGGCGGAAGAGTCCGTGTAATGTGATGCAGCAAGAAGCCTGTGCCCTGTTCTGCTGCGGGATGATGATGTTACTATGACTGCCGCTGCGCATGATCCTATTGTCAGGGAAGCAAACTGCCCTTTAAGGCTTTTTCGCGTTACATTCGGATCATTGTTTAATTTTTCCACAGTGTTTTTGACCAGCGGACCTGCGTTTTCACCGCATACGGTCATTCCGCAGTCTATTTGCCCAAGTTCTATCATGTTTGCCAGCATTATAATACCGGATGCCATTCCCAGACAAGCGTTTGATATGTCAAAGTTCATGACATCATTGCCCAGACCCAGCAGTCTGTGAACTGAAGTGGAGGTGGCCGGTTCTACAAAGTCCCTGGAAACTGAACAGTTGATCAGGCATTTTATGTCTTTGCTGCATACAGAAGCTTTTTTCATGGCATTTTCTGCCGCTGAGGCCGCTGCCTGGCTCGGCATGAAACCGGGTTCCCAGAACCTGCGCTCATGTATGCCGCTCATAAGTTCCAGGCGACCTTTGCTCAGATTCAGCCGGTTGTACAGAGGTGAGAGCCATTCCTCCAGTTCCTCTGAAGACACTACCTGAGGCGGCAGAGCATAATCTGCCGCTTCTATGCTGACATTTGAAAAAATCATGTTTTCTGTTAAGCAGAAAAAAGTGGGAATAAGTTACATTTTAAGGTAATATAATCCTCCGGTCGCAAATAAAAGCGCCCGGGGACGAAAATATATCCGCGGGCGCCTGTTTCTGAAGCGCAATGCGCTTATTTGTCCAGGACTGTTATGTCTTCAGGCATTATGTTCAGCGATACCTTCTCCATGCCGGTGTCATGTTTCGGGTTTATTTCGAGGAAATCCAGTGAAATACCGCCGTTTGTGGTGACAGCCGTATGGCTTGACACTTCTCCCATGTAGGATGTTTCACTGATTATAGCATCAAGACTGTTGGGGGCGCTGCCGTTGATCGTGACGGCCGCCGGCCGTATTGAAAGCGTGACCTTTGCTCCGGGGGCGGTGCCTGCTGGTGCTTCTGTGGCGTGAAGCATGCCGGCGGCTGTTTCTATGACTATATCACCGGCGGAAACAGATTTTACTGTCCCCTGCAGCAGATTAGTGTCTCCAATGAATGATGCAACGAAGCAGGAATTGGGCCTGCGGTATATTTCCCTTGGAGAACCGATCTGCATTATGACACCGTCTTTGAGGACTGCCACCTTGTCTGCCATGCTGAGGGCTTCCTGTCTGTCATGGGTCACATATATGCCCGTCAGTTCATTGTCCTTGCAGAGTCTGCGTATTTCTTTGCGCATGTCCCTGCGCAGCTTTGCGTCCAGATTTGCAAGTGGTTCATCCAGCAGCATGCATCCGGGATTTACCACAAGCGTTCTGGCCAGTGCCACTCTCTGCTGCTGTCCGCCGGAAAGTTCGTTGGGCTTTCTGTTTGCCAGTTTTTCTATCTGCACGCTTTCCATCGCCTTTTTCACACGAATGTCGATTTCATCCTTTGGAAGTTTGCGCATTTCCAGACCGAAGGAAATGTTTTGCCGTACAGTCATTTGCGGCCACAGTGCATATCCCTGGAAGACCATGGCGGATTCCCGCTTGTCAGGCGCCAGTACGGACACATCTTTTCCATCGAAAAGTATGCGGCCGCTGTTCTGTTTTTCAAATCCACCTATGCATCTGAGAAGAGTGGTCTTGCCGCAGCCTGAAGGGCCGAGCAGGAAGAATAGCTCCCCGTCATTTATGGTCAGGCTGACATTGTCAAGAGCCTTTACATTTCCGAAGCATTTGGTCAGGTTTTCAATGGTGATCTTCATTTCAATGCCTTGCGTATTTCTTTTATTCTGCACTTCATTATCTTATCTTCGCTGCTGCTTCCGACAAGAGTTTCTGCAGTGACATCTCCTATGTTGGATATGGCCTGCTTTATCTTGTCAGGGCTGGAATGTTCAAGCATGCCGAAATCGTATGCCAGCCAGCAGTTGGACAGCAGTGTCGTGCAGCCGTGCCATGTGCTGCACAGAGGGTTCTCGTTCAGATTTCCCAAAGCGTTTTTCATTGCCTTGAAAAACAGATTTACACCCCTTTTTCTTATTGTGTTTCTTGCGTTTTCTTCAGTGTCCCTGAGGATGTTGACCGCCATGTTGAGCGTTTCAAAATCCCTTTCATATCCATTGTCCCTGTTATTGCTTGTGAGTCGGTAGAAACCTCCTCCGAACATCGGCTCTATGTTGAGATCAAGTTCTTTGCCAAGTGCCGGGAAGTACTTGCAGTGGTTCATTATTCTTGTTCCCGGAAGATGCAGGAAGATTTCGTGTCTGAAAGTTGGCTGCAGATCTTTTATTTCAATTCCGGGTTCTGTGCTGCCTGCGGATATGCTGTCTTCAAGTGAAGTTATTTCCTGCCTGAAATTGTCCAGATCGACAGCATTGGCTTTTCCATAAACCCAGTGGTGAACATTGAGCTTGCTTTTGCTGTTTACGAGGCACAGGTCATTCAGGTTGTCCTTGTAGATAGCTGAAATGCCTCCCTGTTGTTTCATGACATCGCCTGATACGAGGAATTTTTCTCTTATAACGGCAGTAAGTGATGGCTGTTCAACGGTTCTGAACAGGGTGGAGTCGTCCCAGTTTTTGCATTTTGAAAGGCCATTTATCACATTTTTGCTTTCTTTCTCCCTGCCGTCATTGTCTGTGTCACTGGCGGCGCATTTCCTGTCGTAGGAGAGTCGGGTGGATACGACAATGCCTTTCCCTTCTTTTGAGTCCTTGGCAAGCCAGGGTGCTATGCTTGTTGCAAGTGCCATGATAATTTTTTTGCTCATTGCATACCTCTTCGTTTTGTATATGTTTGATAGATATTACGGCTTGCAGCCGATAAATATTTCATGCGTTGATTATTAAAACGCTTTTGAAATATAAATGTTTGATGAAAAATGACTTTTTTTACCTCCTTGAAACAAGTTTTTTATGCGTGGTGCATCATTGATCTCACATCTGTTTAAAATTAAGGGCGTAACAGATGAATTTACTTTTATTCATGACATTTGCAATCCGGATTCTAAAAGTTTTGTAAAAACGCCAAGTTTTGTAAAAAATACTTAAGGTTTTTTTCATGAGATTTTAAAAACAATAAAAACAGTATCAGTCAAAGGATAATGAACCAAGTTAAATCGGTTCCATAGATCTCATAGATCCAGTAGTTTCATTTGTTCTATTGTATTTATGATGTTCGCGCGCGCAAAGGTGGTAAGTCGGAGGCCAAGCGGT